>NZ_JBHINE010000040.1:0-4704 GCF_042194715.1 Bartonella sp. CM120XJJH
ACTTCCCATGCTAATTGGTCAACAAAACGCGCTCCATCTTCACATGTCGCATAACATTCAACATCTAGCGTTAAAACACGCCGCCTTACTCCAAAGTCATAGCCATCTTCAATTGTTTCACTTTGTGTTGAGATATTAATTGCAGGTGTGTTCTCAACGGAAAAGTTGAAATCACGCATATTGAAAACATTGTCACCAGCTGCCGTCTTTGCTGCTTTGATCAACGCAACAAAGCTTTCCCTTATCGTTTCTCGCGGATGCATGGGGGTTCCTGTTATTTAACATTTATCCTTTTCTTTATATTGGTATCGTGTTATGATACATAAAAGAACGAATAAAGGTGATTTGGTGATTGAATCTTTTGCTGATAAGCGGTGTAAAGATCTTCTAGAAGGCAATCCGCCCAGAGGCTTTCCCACCACTCTAGTGCGTATAGCCCAAAGAAAATTGTTTATGCTCGATAAAGCAGTTGATCTTAAAGATTTGCGCAGTCCTCCGGGAAATCGTCTAGAAGCATTGAAAGGAGAGCGTAAAGGTCAATATTCTATCCGTATTAATGACCAGTTTCGTATTTGTTTTGAATGGCGCTCTAATGGCGCCTATGAAGTTGAAATCGTAGATTATCATTGATCTGTAGGAGGTCGAGATGAAAAATTATATAGCGATTCATCCCGGAGAAATTTTACGAGAGGAATATTTAAAAGAATATGCTCTCTCTGCTTATGCTCTTGCAAAAGCATTAAATGTTCCACGCACGAGAATAGAACGTATTGTTGCTGAAAATAGTCCAGTGACTCCCGATACTGCTCTCAGATTAGCCTATTTTTTTGATACTACTGCTGAATTTTGGCTTAACATGCAAGCTGCTTATGACGTTAGTATATTACAAACTGAAAAAGCAGACGAATTTGCCAAAATCAATAAATTTGAATGTAGGGTTTAACCACCTCCCCATTTTGAGAACGGGGAGGGGAGATGTTTTTTACTTAAGCAATCTTTTTAATGGGGCTCTCTAAATCTGGTTCGTAAGCACGCAACAAAGAATCCATGCTATGCGGTAACTCTGAAGCTCCGAAATCTGTAAGGATTGCCAAAATCTTTGTAATATTCGGCACGTCATCTTGAAGTTTTAAAATCAAAGCTTTTTCCACTACACTCATAGCGTCAACCAAAGCAGTACACTCTTTGTCACTCATATTTTCATGTCTAGAAAATTGAGACAATGCTATCCACAAATCGCATAAGAAGTTAGTATCTACCTTCATTGTACGCCCCCAAAGATTTGTTCTCTCAAACATGCCAATCCTCTGGATGTAATTTTTGTTGAAGGCAGCACCTTTTCTGTTCCATCTGGTCTTTGAATGGTAATAGCAGGGCAATCCATAAAGCCTTTCTTTATTTTGTCTTGATAGGGTAACAGAGGCGCCCCTGGAGCCCGTCGATAGACCCAATCATGTTTACGCAAGTAATCCGTTAAGTCCTTAGGTCGTATCTCTAACATCTTTGCTGCTTCTATCAAACCAAACAAACCATCAGAGCGTTTTAAACCATCCAAAGCTTTTGCTTTTGGTGCTAATTCTGCAATAACATGATCTTTTTGCTCTATTTGGCTTTGTAAGTGATTCAAAACACCAAGTAATGCTTCGGGTTTAGAGTAGTCAACTTGTGGTGTAGCTACTTGTTTCAAAAGCCGTTCACATTTGATAAAGTATAAACGAGCTTCTCTACCTTTCTTATTGTTCTCAAGCATAGAAAGCTCTTTTGCTACATTTAGTGTAAGATAATATTCTTTTAACACTACATTTTGACGTTCGCCAGTTTTGGCGAGCGTTAAAATATAATCTATTCCCTCTTCTAAATTGTATTTGATAATACGGTCTTTAATCCAATTGGAAAAGTCTCGTTTTGCCTCTAAGAATGCGTGTAGATTACGTGCATTTACTGTTTGAACAGTTTCCTGTCCAACAGTTTGTTCCGATATCGGAATAAGAGTATTCATGTGAACTCCTTGCTATTTAGACGTTTTTGATTGACACTTATTATAAATAAAGTGCCGGGTGCTCAAAAACACGGTAGCAAGTCCGTCGTTACGCTTTTCCCAAAAGGGTATTGTATAGCGTAACTACACCCGACAAAGTCATTATATGCGTGTAACATACAATGAGTCAAAGCTTTTAATGTGCGGAAAATAAACTATCTCGGTAGTTTGTCCGATTGGTATTTAAGTTTTTTTTGAGGCACCTGATTTGATTATTCATACTCCTGTAATAATATCACTTTTTTCTAAAAATCATAAGAACATATTTACTTTATTTGTCGACTCATTTTAAATCCCCCAGCTTAGTTTTTTATTTATCACGGAGGGGAAAATAATGCTCGACATACTTGATACAATTGCGATGATTGTATGTTTGTTGTCGTTATCGGTGATGGTTGTCGGACTTGTTTTAGTGTGTATAAAAAAATGGCGTAAAAATGGATTGAAAACCCTTGGCATTGGAGTTTTATTATTTCTCGGCTTTGCAATATTAGGTGCGTTTTTTTTTCACAAAATCGAACCAGATCAAGTTGCATACAATAATGAAATTTTTTCCTCCTCCTCGACTTTATTAATAGATGTTGTTGCTCAAAATGAAAGCGTGAAACAGGCACTACCTGAGAATACTGATAAGCACAGTATCCATGTTCAAAATAAAAAGTCAGACGAAAATGATGGTCTGGGTTTTTGGGGATGGTTTTGGTTAATTTTCTTTGTATTTATTGTATTGTCTATTTTTCTTCATTGGCAAGATAAAAGCAAAAAACGTTTTAAAGAAAAAGTTTCAGAGCAGGTTTTAATGCCTCCCCCCCATATCCACCCTTCTTCTGATTTATCAGTTGTTAATAAAATGTCGCCGGAACTTGAAAAAAAACGGTTAGAAAAGAGGGTACAGATCGTTCTCCTTTGTGTTCTGTTGAGTGGAGGCATTGTGCTAATAGTAACTATTAGGCCATGGTTGTTAGTCCCCATTCTTATTGTTTTAATTTTTGTTATTATTGCCTATCGTGAGGCAAAAAAGGAAAAAAACTTTGAGCAAGAAGTTGCTTTGTGGCAATCAGATATTCCTCCCTCTAATTTTGAGGAAGCATGTAAAATTTTTCAAGAACTTGACGCAAGTGAATATGATTATCGTTTAGCACAAAATGAGAAACTGTTAGGAGTTCAAGAACGCGTTACCTTCGATATTGGCGAAAAGACTCCAGCTTTAGGGCGCCTTTTAGTAACAAATCAAGCTATTGTATTTGAAAGTCCTGAAGATAATGAAAGGACTACGTGGGCAGAAATTGCGTCAGTAACTATAACATACCAAAGATGTCACATCAGTCACCGTACTGGCGCACCATGGAATTACCGATTTAGTGCCATTCCAAATCCAAGATTTACAGCAGTAATCCGAGCTCTTGGACAGCCTTATTGATTTTTAAACACACCAAAAAAAGATGCCTCATTGTTTTATCTCCCGCAAGATAAGCTTATACATACCGGATTCAGAGGCTTGGACATCTGTGATCACGAAGTGCTCTTGAGAGGGGGCTTTGCTGTTTTCAGGGGAAATGATTACAACATTATCTTGAGGGTTTGGTGGTATTCCCCCGATATCATTGATACAAAGATCAAGTTCCTTTCTTGCAATTGTGGTAGGGATTCTACCTCCGGCGTCCGATTCTGAATGTTTAATGGTGTAAATCGCTGTGATCCGAAAAGATTGCTGGTTGTCCTTTCGCGTGTAGATGATGGGCTGCCCAAAGGTGTTGCGTACATCTTTAACCATTTGGTCTAGCAGCCCGTGCCATCGCATGTTATTTCGCTCCAATCACGGCTTTAAACAGCATTTCTGGGCGTGTACAGATGTAAAGCGGATAGCTATAAACCTCCGGTTTTACCCATGCATTACGGTCGTGATCAACGATCAGCAAGGTGTAGAGAGGCTTTCCAACGGTGTTGGCAAAATCCAAGCTTTCCCCAGGGGAAAAGGTTTTTTGGAATACACTAGGCGCATCAACAGGAAAGAATTGACATTCATCAGGCTTAATGCCTATGGCACGCTTTGTTCCAGCCTTCGCACTCACATTATAGTTGTGAATACTCCGGTAATTAATAAAAGTGACACCTGCAAAGTCAAAACTGCCAAAGCTGCCCGCGCCAAGAGCGCTTGGTGTTGCAACACCTCCGGCGCTATTAAGTGTTTGTGCTCAGGCTGTGTTTAAATAGGTTTCACGAATTGTTTTATGGTTTTTCAACTTGGAAAAGAATTCATTTCCACAAAGCCCAATAATCCGTGAACGATCAGAAAATGCTCCTTTTGAAGCCTCAATCATCCTCATAATGACTTGGTCAACATTGTCAGCAACATTGGTTGTCTCTGTATTCAGTTTAAAGTCAATGGGCTTTGGTGGTGTGATTTCCCATTCTTTGTACCAGTCAACAATGACAGAGCCATCAGCATCAAGGACAACACCTTGAACAGCACCAAGCTGCATATTTTCCCATGTCAATTCAATTTCAGAAATCAGTTTCTTTTGTTTTCTGGCAATATATTTCATTGCTGTCTCTAACTGATCTTCTGTGCCAAATTCACGACGGTTTTGGATTTCTTCTGATTTTACGGTATCACTTTTGGCAATCCGTGTTGTTTTGAAAAACCGAAGATTACGACCCTCTCT
>NZ_JBHINE010000041.1:0-4415 GCF_042194715.1 Bartonella sp. CM120XJJH
AGGATAGTGCCCGATATCCCTTGCATACCAAATTGATAGCCTTTTAAAGCCGCCATCAAGGCAAATGATCTTGTCTTCCCAGATCCTCTCCCTCCCCAAGCAGCACGCACCAAAGCCTTCCCTGTAAAAATCGGTATAAGCTTTGGAACAATATTAATCTGTCGTGTTGTCATGAACTAAAGGCGCGATTTCCACACGCGTTATCATCTTAATCGCCCCGCCATCTTCCCCTGTCACTTGAAGAGGCAAAATCTTCCCCAACAATGCCAAATAAGCAGCGGGGCATTTGATTGCCTGTTTTTCGAGATAAGAGACCAAACCATCATCACCATATTTCTTACCAGCGCGCTCTGCTGCCTTAAGCACTGCTTCTTTCAAAATACGTGTCGTTTTATTTGGCACGCCTTTTACCCGCCCTTGACCTGCCTTTGGGGGCGTTCTTTTTGCAAGTTTTTCAGTGGTTTTCATGTGTGTTTCTTTTTGTAAACAAGACAATAAAAAAACCCCGCAAAAGCAGGGCTCTGAACAATCAGATAAACTTATAAGAAAGGTTATACCTTTACCGTAATTCTAGACGCAATTCGACTAGTACAGCAACGCCATAAAACACTATTTTTCATATCCTGTCAACAAAAAAATCACAATATTGTGTATTTTTTATTTTTTCACCTAAATCTAGTGTCTTTAACAACCAACCACTCACAATTGTATCTTCTCAACGAATCAATTATATGACTAGAAACTAATAAAAAGCGGGGGAGAAACTATGGAACCAATATCAATATATTTGGGTGCAATAGTAGAAATAATTGATATACTATTTATATCAGGTTCTCTATCTCTTCGAGTTTTGACAGCAATATCGATTATTTCTATTTTCTGGTCAATCTTTAGATATAGATTTTCGACGCCCTACTGGGAAATAGGTGATAATTATTGTTATGATAGTAGTGATTTCACGCACGTACTGATATCTATAGCTATAATATCTACAGGAATCCTTCTCTACGAGTCCTTAGATGTGGGAATAATAGTACTTGTAATTACAGTACCAATCATGCTGTTTTTGTTTCTTTTGCGTGTAGATATCAAAAACACAATTTGCCTAGTAATAGGAATCGCTATACTTCGTTTTTTCGGAGTACCAACAATAATTTTGTTAGTAATAACAATCTTCTCTGTTGGTCTGTATGAGTTTTTAGCGTCAATAGGATTTAAAAGTTTTTGCGATACTCATAATGATCTAGTTAATTCTTATAATTTAGTGATAAAAGACCGTGACAACGCTGTTAGAGAACGAGATGAGGCGATTGAAGAACGGGACAAATTAAAAAAGAAACTCAAACATTTTAATTACTCAGATGATTACTTTTAAATCAACATAGTGATAAGCTTTTGTGAAAATATCTGTCCAGCCTTTGCGTCAGTTTTCTAACACCTAATCGTCCAAGCCAAGCTCTTTCCTCACCTCTTCAGAGCTATAAAAGTACCCTCTCCCCTTCGAACGCGCTCTCTTACTTGTGAAGCTAAATAACAATCCTCTGCTTCCTCTATTCCACGTTCAATAATCTCACGCAAATAAAAAGACTTTGTACGTCCTGTCTTAGCAGCTAAATTATTCAAACGTGTTTCGAGATCACTTGGCAATCGAATAGATATCGTCATAACACAATCCTCATATTTGTATTCACTGTAATACAAATACTAAGTTAGAAATGTTGATAGCTTGGCAAGGACTTCGTTCATAATCATGGGGGGAACTGTTTCCATTTTCTTACCCTGACGCGCTCCAATATCAAGAGCACGTGGCTGATCACAACGTATCACACCTGTGGTATGTAATCCTGTTCCTGCTAATGAAACAGCAAACCCTGCGGTTCTCGCAAAATTTCCTCCACTTGTAATAGGTAAGACAATTGGTGTTTTTGTGACACGATTAAACGCCTCCGGTGACACAACCAGTACAGGACGCGTTCCTTTTTGCTCATAACCAGAAGTTGGGTCAAGCGATACAAACCAAATTTCGCCCCGCTTCATTACAAGAGCTCTCTGCCAACAGGCTTGGCATCAAACCACTCCATATCACCATCCGCAAAATCATCTGAAGGATTACATTGCGCTAACAATTCTTCAAGAGTATAGCTAGGGAATGCCTGTGGTTTTACAACCAATTGTCCATTGTCAATAGCCAAACCCACTTGCGTGTTTTCAGAAAGATGAAGAACATCAAGCAACGCGGGCGGTATAGAGAGCATAACAGACCCTCCAACCTTACGTAATTTTGTTGTGTGCATAAAACACTCCCTTTAATATTATATAAAAATATAACATTCTAATGCATATTCTTCAAGAGCTTTTCATGCTTTTATGGGAAAAGAACAATACAACATTTACCATTTAGTTTTTCTGTCAAAATATTTATGAAGCGCATTAAGAGCGACCCGCAATGAATTCACAAGATGTGGTAATGTTTGGTCTTCTACAACAAGATATTGCATTGCTGCATAAAGATTATACTGTCTATAGAGATGTTGTGTTTCTTTTATCGCCTCTTGCATATTAGAAAACTGTTCTGTTGCAAATTCAACCCATTTTTCTCTTGCTTTGTCATCAGAAGATGATGGTATTTCATCATAAACAGCGCTTGGTAAACCTTTTGCACACAAATAGTCATTTTTTACTTCAAGATATTTTTGCGCTGCATCATACTGGTCTTGAGTAAGCACGCCTTGCAAACACAGCCGCCCCACATAAGTACCAGCAAGCGGATTTTTAGCCTCTTCAATAGTCAAACCAAAGCGTTTAGCACGCATTTCAATTGCCAATTGATTAACAGGATCTTGACGTACTTTCACTTCTGAAATGTAAGCATCTTTCTTTTTCATACATCCCCTAATCTGTGAACATTCACGTTTTTTGTTTTTGTCGTATTTTTTCAATCAAAATGGCATGCTGTCATTAAGAGATGCACTATGATCAGCAGCCCCTGAAGCGATAGCATAACTTTGAGAAGTAATGGGTGAAGGGGCGGATTGCTCTTTTTTTGCATCAAGCAAATACAACTCGCCTTTGAATTGCGGTAAAACAATCTCTGTTGTGTAACGGTCATGCCCATTTTTATCTTGCCATTTGCGTGTTTGTAATTTGCCTTCTATGTAAACCTTTGAACCTTTGTTGAGATACTGAAGAGCAATTTTTGCCAAATGTGGATTAAAAATCACCACGGAATGCCATTCTGTTTTCTCTACTTTTTGATGGGTATTTTTATCTGTGTAGCTCTCAGAAGTTGCCATACGAAAATTGACCACCTCAGCTCCAGAAGTCATTGTTTTGCTTTCGGGATCAGCACCTAAACGCCCTATTAACATCACTTTATTTAGCATGTTTTTTCTTACCTTAAATTTATATTTTAATACATAGAAAATCTTAGCATGATTTGCTTATTTTTTCAATTATTTCAAAATGATATTATTGTTTTTTAACATATAAAATTATGTTTTAAGGTGCTCTTTGATAAATAATCATTGACATAAATGCATGGTGTATAGTACCAAGTATCAAGAGGGTATATATGGCAATCGTTAGTTTTAAGCATAAAGGGTTGAAATTATTCTTTGAAAGAGGAGTCTGCAAAGGCATACAATCCGCGCATGCTAAAAAATTAGCAAACATTTTAGTAATTTTAGATACAATATCCGCGCCTGAACAAGTTACTCTTAAATCGTATCGTCTACATGCGCTTACGGGCGATTTAAAAGGTTACTGGTCAATGCGTGTCAATGGAAATTGGCGTGTTACCTTTCGTTTCATTGGGACAGACGTTGAACTGATTGATTATCAAGATTACCATTGAGTTTTGAGGTGTTATTATGATGTACAATCCTCCACACCCTGGCGGCATTTTGAAAGAAGAATTGCTTGATGAATTAGGGTTAACAGTAACAGAAGCTGCAAATCGTCTTGGTGTTGCACGTTTAACTTTATCCCGCGTCTTAAACTGCCATGCGGCGATTAGTATTAACTTAGCTTTACGGTTAGAAAAAGCGGGTTTAAATGATGCGGAATTCTGGCTTAAATTGCAACAAAAGCATGATTTGTGGCAAGCTCGGCATAACAGCCCAATCCCACATATTTCACCTTTAGAGCAAGTAGGGCATCTTTAGAAATACTTAGCCCATCTTTCTTCACACCTAGAGGTCATGTTCTATAAAATCAAGCAGCCCACGATAGTTTTTTATCTCTTTGTTGATTTCATCTATGAACGTTGAGAAGAGACAACGCCATTTAATCTGAACAGTTTTATAAAATCGGAAATTTTACTTTTGGTTTTTAACTGAACACTGTAGTGTGTAAATAGATATATTTATTAAACTGCGTGTACGTAACATAAGGAACAATACACAGACTAAAAAAGA
>NZ_JBHINE010000042.1:0-4133 GCF_042194715.1 Bartonella sp. CM120XJJH
TGCCGGTGCTAGTAGGGATGAATATGACAGCGGTGCTGGAGCGGATGGTGCTGTTCTTATAAGATTATGGAAAGAATGAATGGTTATAAAAAACCACAAGAGAAAGATGATCAAAACTAAGCTATAGCGAAGTCATTCTTTATCTCTAGAGGGATGCCCCGAAATCATGGCTAATCCCCTCTTCTACTCCAAAAATTTTGTAAAGAGATCAACGGCTCTTGGCAAGCCGCTCTGATAACCTATCGCTATGAGAAATCAAGCAGATATATCACAGGAATTATCCTAGAAACACCAAACCAAAGAAAGAAACAAAAAATAGGGGCTGGGCTGGTAGTCCAGCCAACGGGAACAGTTTTGCGACAAACCCGTCCGATGCAACTCAACTCAACATCGCAGCCACTTCTTATCACTTGGAAACAGTGAGAAGATGGCTAATATAGATGGAAGAGTGTTAAAAAATGATGGATACACTTTGTAAAGAAAAATTAAAATCTATTGATCCTATAGAACCAGCTGCCGCTTATGTTGGTGGCAAAATCAAGTTGGCAAAAACCATTATCAAAATCATTGAAGGCATTCCCCATCGCACTTATGCCGAACCTTTTGTTGGCATGGGAGGAATATTCTTTAGGCGGAAATTGATTCCCTTATATGAAGTCATCAATGATCGCTCAGGCGATGTGGTGAATTTTTTTCGGGTGTTGCAACGCCATTATCACCCTTTTATGGATCTGTTGGAGTTCCAGATTAGCAGCCGTGAGGCGTTTCAACGTTTTACGTTACAAGATCCAAAGACGCTTACGGATTTAGAGCGAGCTTTGCGGTTTTTATATCTACAGCGGTTGAGTTTTGGTGGGCAGGTGGCAAAGCGTACCTTTGGAGTTGATCCCCACCGTGGTGCACGGTTTAACTCTTTCAAACTTGAAGGGTTCTTAAAGCTTATTTACCGGCGTTTATCAGGCGTTATGACCGGCCAACGACCTTGTTTTACCTTGATCCACCTTATTGGGGCGTTGAGAATTGCTATGGCAAGGATTTGTTTAAGCGAGAGGATTACCAGACGATGTCCACACTGCTTGCACAATTAAAAGGAAAGTTTGTTCTGTCTCTCAATGATGTGCCAGAGATCCGAAAAACCTTTAGCCAATTTAAACTAAAAGAAGTGAATACATCTTATACATGTGGTTCAAATAATCCAATGCCGGCTCAAGAGCTGATCATCTCAAATTGCGATTTCTAAAACGAGAAATAATACATATTAAAGGGTCTTTAAATGATCTTTGAAGACCTTTTGAAACCCCTTAAAAATCTTTCAAAAAAATAAATTAGTATAAAACCTAAGCTATCAGACTTTCTAGTGGAATATTGAACTGTTGGTGCAAGTTTTTAATCATGCGCAGTGTTAATTTTCTTTTACCACTCAAGATTTCATAAACACGATTTAAATGACCAATCGCAGGAACGAGATCTTTAGCACTTAAATTCATTTGTTCCATTCTAAATTTAATAGCTTCAATCGGGTGAGGAGGAGAAACAGGATAGTGTTCTGCTTCATACGCTTCAATCAACAACACAAGAACCTCCATTTGATCAAATTCTGGAGTATTCTCTTTAGGTTGATTGTCAAACATTGCAGACACAATTTCTAAAGCTTCTTGATAATCTCTTTCAGTGCGAAGTGGTTTGATATTCATTTCTTAAATTCCTTTAGTTCTACAGTATTAGCATCAATTGCATCATACTGTTTGTGTATCCCTATAAATTTTATATAAAGCCAACCTGCTGGATAAAAGATTGAAACAACTAAACGATAATCATTGCCTCTAATATTAAAAACAACACGATTATTCTTTAATATGCTTGCATTTTTATACTTCTCTTTAATGTCATGAGGAGAACGCCACTGCGCATTTTTAGCTTCATCTACCCATGCTTTTAACGGTTGTTCAGCATCAGGATATCGAGCCCAAAAAGTTTGAAGTGTGGAGATTTTAACAATTTTCATAAGTGTATCCTGATTTTTATCAATCTTAGTACCATTTTGGTACTAAGTCAAGATATTTATAAAAAGAAAGTGCTTGTTGAAAACAAACCTTTCTCAAGAGCGGCTTTTACCTCTCATTTTTCCCATTCATTTTCATTCACCCCTCATTTAAAGGAGCATAAAGTATGGCAACAGGTTTTCTACACGGTGTTGAAGTTGTCGAAGTTGACGACGGCACCCGTCCCCTTCGCGCGGTACAATCGGCAGTTATCGGGATTGTTGGCACAGCGCCCGATGCTGATGAACAAGCCTTTCCTCTTAACACACCCGTTTTGGTAACGGGTTCACTTTCACAAGCCGCTAAACTGGATAAAACAGGTAAGCGTCAAGGCACCCTACCCAATGCCCTTGATCTCATTTTCAAGCAAGTGGGTGCCATTGTTGTTGTCGTGCGCGTAAAAGAAGGTGATAATGAAAATGCAACTCTCACCAATGTGCTTGGTGGTGTGAATGCAAATGGCGCTTATGAAGGCGTCCATGCTTTGATTGGAGCACAATCCATTGTGGGACAAACACCACGCATTCTCATCGCTCCAGGCTTTACGCACAAACGCCCTATAAGTCTTAGCAAGATTGATGTGATAAACCAAGGAAGTGGTTACACTCAAGCAACCGTTAAAATTGCCGGCGGTGCAGAAGCAGAAGCAATCCTGAAAGATGGAAAAGTAACGTCACTTGTCATTAAGGACAGTGGCTTTGATTATCAAACCGCCCCAAATGTGATGATTGAAGGAGATGGCACTGGTGCGACAGCTAAAGCCGAGATCAGCACAACCTCTAATCCAGTAGCGGCAGAACTCATTGGCATTGCTGAACGCCTACGCGCTATTGTGGTGCTTGATGCACCAAACACAACAGATGAAGCAGCCCTTAGTGCAGCAAAGGATTTTGATTCAAAGCGCGCTATTATCATTGACCCTTTTGTAAAGGTGAATCATGATGGAAAAATCTTAGAACAGCCAGCAAGTGCAGCAGTTGCTGGTGTCATTGCCAAAACTGATTTTACACACGGTTTTTGGCATTCTCCTTCCAATAAAGTGATCAATGGCATTGTTGGTATTACGCGCCCTATTGATTTTTCCATTGGGGACAGATCAAGCCGTGCCAACCTTCTCAACGAACAAAACATCACAACCATTATTCGCGAAAATGGTTATCGCCTCTGGGGTAATCGCACCCTTTCAAGCGATACAAAATTTGCCTTTTTATCCGTGGTACGCACCGCAGATATGATCAATGACGCCATTTTGCGCGGGCATCTATGGGCTGTGGACCGCAATATCAAAAAAACCTACATGAGTGACGTCAGTGAAAGCGTCAATGCCTATTTGCGTGATTTAAAAGCACAAGGCGCCATCCTTGGTGGGCGTTGTACGCCTGATCTAGAGTTGAATACAGCAAGCGCTATTGAAGGCGGCAGAGTCTATTTCAATGTCGAATTCACACCAACAACACCCGCAGAACACATCACATTCCGTTCACGCATTGTGAATGATTATTTAGAGGAGATCTTTTAATGGCTATCCCCGTTTTACCAAGAGTTTTGAAATATTTTAACATTTTTGTTGACGGCATTCCTTATCAAGCAAAATGTGAAAGCGTAACACTACCAAATTTGAGTTTGGTCGTTGAAAATTATCGTGGCGGAGGCATGGATTCCTCCATTGAAGTTGACCTTGGTCTTGAAACTCTCATTCTCACCATGACCATTTCTGATTGCTCTCCAGAGTTGATGGCACTGTTGGGGCGCACTGATGTCAACATTTCATTGCGCAGTTCAATGCAAGCCCAAGGCACACCAGCAGAAGGTGTTGTCATTACCATGAGAGGACTATGCAAAGGCTTTGAAATGGCAGAATGGCAACCGGGGAGCAAAGCAACATCCACAGCGACCTTCACATTGCAGTATTTCAAATATGTTCAAAAGGATGTTGAAATCGTTGAGATAGACGTCCTAAACCTCATCAGAAAATTCAATGGCGTCAATCAATTAGCAGATCATAGAGAAAACTTAGGATTATAAAAATGACAGTACAAACAAGCATTACACATAAATTACTTGTACCGGTTACCTTTGAAGGAAAAGAAC
>NZ_JBHINE010000043.1:0-3856 GCF_042194715.1 Bartonella sp. CM120XJJH
GTTCCTAGTATAGAGCAGCAGCGCTCTATCGAGCAAGCTAAACAAGCCCGTGAAGCGCTTATCAAGTTTTATGAACCCCAATCCCAGACGCCAATGGTTGAAGGTGAAAATGCACCCCCAGACCCTACACAAGACATTATTGGCTATATGAGTTGGATGGGAACAAAGATTCGAGAGCAGGATGCGTATATTAGGGAACAGAAAGAAGCGCTAAGGCAAGCTGAGGAACAGCAGCAGCACGATATGCGTCTTGGTGAATTTTTCAATAATTCTGTTAAGTCGTTTCAAAATAAATCCAGTGATTTTGATGCCGCGGCAAATTTTCTTTATGAGGCGCGTGCAAAGGAATTGAGTTCTTGGTCATCACTTTATCCTGAGTATGGACAACAAAACACAATAGATGCGATTATAAGAGATCAATTGCATGCGCTTGTAGCGACTTGTGCACAAAGAGATCTCAATCCGGCAGAAGAGATTTATAGGATAGCACAAAACCTTGGCTATCAGAACCAAGCAGTGCAAGCCAATAATCAGGTAGCAGAGCTTCAAAGTCGTCAGAATTCTGCGCGGACTTTGACGGCATCTGGTGGAGGGGGGAGTGTTGGACCAATGACTTTAGCAAGCATTGATAGGATGTCAGAAGAAGAATTTGACGCTTGGATATCCATTCCGAGAAATAAAGAAATATTCCGGCAATTACATGGTGCAGGTAACGGGTATTAAGTGCGCTTTTTTTATAGAAACTAGCCTGTTTTATGCAGGTTGATAGTCCGGCTTTTAAGCCGGTTTTTTTTTACAGCAAAGAAAGGTTAAATCAATGGCATTAACAACAGTTAGAGCAGATGATCCTCATGCGATAAGCACGTGGTCAAAATTATTAAATACAGAAGTTTCAAAGGCGATACCTATTGCCCCTCTTATAGGCAAGGGTTCAAACAGCATTATTCAACTTAAAACTGAAACACAGAAGGGCAGAGGAGATTGTGTTACATTTAGCTTGCGTGCACAGCTTTTGGGACGGGGTGTCACCTCAGGACAGACGCTTGAAGGGAATGAAGAGGCATTACAATTCCTTCATGACAGATTGTATATTGACGAGCTTTCGCATGCAGTTCGTGTAGAAAATGAAGGTAGTATAGCGCAGCAACGTACAACATTTGATTTGCGTGACGAAGCAAAAGATGGCTTGGTTGATTGGTATGCAGATCGCTTAAGCTTGATGTTTTTCATTCAAGCTTGTGGATATACAGCAAGGACAATCTCTTTTGAAGGTCGGATGATAGATATCGAGAATGTGCATTATGGATTTAATGAACCTCTGGCACCAAGCAGTAAGCGAATTATCCGTCCAGATAGTAAAACCAAGGATGAAGAGCTAAGTGAAGCGCCAAAACACAGCTTTAGTTTGAAGCTTATTGACGAAGCTGTAAAAATGGCGAAACTTGCTAATCCCAAAATTCGACCAGTGCGTGTGAATGGGGAGAGTGTTTATGTTCTCTATTTGCATCCAACACAAGTGATGCAATTGCGTACCAATACAGAGACTGGTCAGTGGCTTGATATTCAGAAAGCTGCTTACACAGGCTCTCGTGCGCAAAACCCAATCTTTGATGGTTCTTTAGGCATGTATAATGGTGTGATTTTACGTGAATCTGAACATGTCACCCATGGGGTTAAATCTACCGATCATACAGCGAAAAAAAGTGTGCGTCGCGCTGTTTTGCTTGGTGCACAGAGTATCGTTATGGCTTTTGGGAACAATCGCAATGTCAATCGCTATAAATTGGTGGAAGAGCATTTCGACTATCAACGTTACTATGGTTTGTCTGCGAAAACACTGATTGGCATGAAGAAAACCCGTTTCAAATTTCCAAATAGCTCTCAAGCAGCGCAAGATTTTGGAACGATTGTTATCCCCACCTACAGTGGTGAACCTGATAATTAATCATAGGGAGGAAGCAAGACATGGCAGATCATTTACCACCTCCACTACAGGGGAGAAATCTTCACACCCAACAGGTGAGTTTCTTACGTTTGAATATCTCTCATAAAGATAAGCATCTTACGGAGAAAATAGGAATTTTGCCTCGTGGCGCTTTGATCACTTCAATTAAAGCTTTTGTCAAGACAGCGTTTTCAGAAGCGAAGTTGAAGATAGGTAGCACCTATGGCGGCAATGAGTTTGGAGAAAAAGACATCAAAGCCCAAGGCACGCAAGATTTTACGCCAACAGATCAAAAGTCTTTTGTTGCAGATGATAAGGAGATGATCCTTTATGCAACACGGGATAAAACAACTGCGGCTGGTGAATGTATTGTGGTTGTGCAATTTGTGACAAATCATTGAGGGGATAAAACATGGCAGATTATTTACCACAGCCCTTGCAAGGGAGAAATCTTCATACCCAACAGGTAAGTTTTTTGCGGCTTAATTTTAGCTATGAAGATAAAGAAAACGCTATGAGAATAGGCACGCTACCTCGTGGTGCTTTGATCACTTCAATTAAAGTGTATGTCAAGACAGCATTTTCGGACACGAAGGTAAAAATAGGGTGCACTGCTGGCGGCAATGAGTTTGGTGAAGCAGAAATCAAACAACAGGCAGTAAAAGAGGTTAAGCCTACCAATCAGAAGGAGTTTATTCCTTATGATGAAGAACTTACTCTCTATGCCAAAGCGGACAAAACAGTACAAGCTGGGCAAGCAAGTATAGTCGTTGAATTCGTGACTAATCACTGAGAGGTATAGGGGAAGACTTATTCCCCTCACGATTTATGGAGTAGATTGTACACTAAGTTGCAAATTAAGGGCAGATAACACAGCGACTAAGGTAGAAAGTTTAGGATCACCAGTCTTACTTAAGGAGCGATATAAACCACTGCGTTCACGATTGGTTTCTTTTGCTAAGGCTCTCATATTTTGAGCACGTGCAACAATACCAAGGGCATCTGCTATATGAGCAGCATCACCAGTTTTGAAGGCTTCATTTAAAAAGACTTCTTGAGATTCTG
This sequence comes from Bartonella sp. CM120XJJH, assembly GCF_042194715.1. Lineage (NCBI taxonomy): Bacteria > Pseudomonadati > Pseudomonadota > Alphaproteobacteria > Hyphomicrobiales > Bartonellaceae > Bartonella > Bartonella sp. CM120XJJH. The sequence continues at coordinate 3,011 of NZ_JBHINE010000043.1, forward strand.
GTGTTGTGAGGTGTTTTTCAAAGTTAAAGGTTTTCAATTTCATTTTTAAGATCCTCTAAAAGAGATAAGGCTTTTTGAATATCACTGGATTGTGTGGATTTGTCACCACCACAAAGCAATATAATGATTTTATCGCCTTTTTTTGTAAAATAAATTCGGTAACCAGCACCATAATGGATACGTAATTCACCTATACCATTAAAAAACTTTGCATCACCCAAAAGCCCTGAACGAATTCTATGAAGCCTTGCAAGAATTATATTAGCAGCTTTTCTGTCTTTAAGCTTTTCTAACCAGTTATCGAATTCATCTGTTGTTTTTATTATCGCTACCATCAGTGCACTATACTACACAAAATATATAATATCAATAGTAATAATTTTTACAGAAAGGTATTTTGATGACACGTCATTATATTCGGGTTAAGACCGGAGGACCAATACCAGTAAAGCGAGATGTTTATCGCCATAAGAGAACACTTTCGCACTTAGTGTCAGTTATCCAAGATGAGATTGATGACATAGCGGATGAGTATGTTCAACAAATCCAAGAAAGTATTTTTGCAGCCATTCGTTTTTGTGAACGGGAGACCTTTTACTTTAACGAAAGCCGTGATGTGGTGTTTGAGACACGGGCGGGACAAGGTGTTTATGATGCAAGCACTACCCGCCCTATTGAAACAGCTGTTAAAATCAAAAACGTTTATTTGAGTTCTGATCAACATCACAAGCTTGCATTGGAGTGTAAGGACCATGTTTCTTTAGAGCCTTTGTTATCATCAGAGCAGCAAGGAACGCCGGTTTGTTACAGTTATTTTGATAGGAAATTACATCTTTATCCCACACC
>NZ_JBHINE010000044.1:0-3852 GCF_042194715.1 Bartonella sp. CM120XJJH
TGATGACGCGTAATCTATTAATTTGATCTCTTTATTTTTGCCTGTTTAAGAATGTGAATGCTGCTGTTGATGTTCATTATTATCTGTAGAAGTAGTAAAAGCAGGCATAAAGCTAGAACTATCCTTCAACTTTTGCAGCTTGAGATAATTTATTACGGAGATAGATCCTCTTTTTTCCCACTTGCAAACAGCTGCTTGAGTTACACCAAGCATTTTCGCCATTTCTGATTGAGTCCAATTAAATTTGCCCCGTATTGACTTAGTCAAATTCTTAAAATCTTCTCGTTGATCCATTTACAAGCTCCAATTACAGCTTTGTCTTATTTTATTCATATAATTATAGTTATATAAAGTCAATGAAATTTATCTTTATCAACGATAAAAAAATAAGGTAAGCAGAAGTATGAGTAATAAATCTAATATCATAAGCACATTAAAAAAGATTTTGACCGAGTTTAACTTAACGCAAGAAGATGTAGCCAAACGGCTAAACGTAACACAAGCTTCAGTGTCTAAGTGGTTAAAAGATTCTGATCCACGCGGCTCTAATCGAGACGCCATTTTAGAATTATATAAAGAACTAAAAGGGGACAATCACTTAACGACTTTTGTTCCTCTTATGGGGTATATTGGAGCAGGAACACAGATAGACCCAAGTTTTGAACAAATCCCTGAAGATGGTCTTGAACAAGTAGAAATTCCTTTTGCTTTACCTGATGATATGGTTGCTTTTGAAGTTAAAGGAGATTCTATGATTCCAGCCTATAAAGATGGAGATATGGTTATCGTAAGACGGCGCCAAATTAAAACAATAGAATCCTTTTTTGGCAAAGAAGCCGTTATTTTAACACATGATAATAAAAGATATATAAAGCAGATTAGCAGGGGCATGAATGGTGAAATAGATCTGCTTTCTTGGAATGCCTTACCTATTAAGAATGTTAAAATTGTGTGGGTTGGAGAGATATTTGCTATTTTGCCAATAAGTTCTTACAGCAAGATGATTCGGACTTATCGCTAGTTATCCTCTCCTCTTATTCAGCAAGATATTATAATATTTTTTATAAAAATATAACTTTTCATAATTTTTTGCTTGCTATTTTATAATTATAGTTATATAAGTAATTATACAAACCAGGCACAAACAATTGCCAAGAGGCGTTAGGGAGGAGAAATTATGGAAAATCCAATTCTTATAAATTCTGATGAAATTTTATTAGTTGTCTATAATGATGATCAAAACATTGGTCGGTCTGGACCACTAGATGAAAGCCAAGTTCTAAAAATTATTGACGAGGCAGATGATGCAATCCAAATCTTTCGCATCAATCCTTCTGAGAATAATTGTGAAGATATCTCTGAAGAAATTGCAGAAGCATATGTAAAAGAAAATATCGAACATCTCCATGAGGAGAGTAAAGTTCATGACTTTGTACGCGAGAGTGTTGCTTACCATGACCTTTTATCTGATTTAGCAGACGAAAAATATAATGATGAGATGTTTGGTACTTACGAACAACAACACCGTTTGCGTCCTTGTGATGTGCTTTAAAAATTCTTAAGGGCGCATTTAAAAGCGCCCCTTTCAATCCCATCAATATGAGGTTCGTCATGGAAACGTTTATTGCTACTCAATACAACACTATTCAACATCAAAAGGTTCAAACTATTAGCGCTCGTGATTTATATACCTTTTTAGAGGTAAAAACCGAGTTTAGAAAGTGGATAACAAACTGTATTAAAGAACTTAGCTTTAGAGAAGATGTCGACTTTGTACTTTCTACTAAAAAATTATCAAACTCCTCACGTGGAAATCCTTTTAAAGATTATGCTCTCACTTTAGACACAGCAAAACACATTGCCATTTGTGAACCTGGTCTCAAAGGTAAACAAGTGCGTGAATATTTTCTGAAATGCGAAAAAAAAGCAAATTCAAAAATCGATTATTCAAATCCTGAAACATTAGAAGATTTCTTAAGACATCTAAGACAGCAAATTAAGCACAATGACAATGTTGTCGCAGCGAACGGAGTGAAGCATGCGTAATTTTATTACAACATCTGAAAGCAATTTTCAAAACACAACAATTCCAACCATGTCTAGTCGTGAAATTGCAGAATTGTGTAGTAAACAACATAAACACGTTATGCGTGATATTAAGCAAATGCTTAAAGAGTTGCACTCTAAAAGTACTGAGCCCAAATTTGGGCTGAGTGAATTTGTAGGTTTTTACAAAGATTCAACTGGTCGCACTCTCCCTTGTTACAACCTTCCTAAACGTGAATGCCTCATTTTAGTTTCGGGTTACAGCATGACATTACGCGCTAGGATTATAGACCGTTGGCAAGAGTTGGAAAAGCAAGCAGTAACACCACAAATCGACTATTCAAGTCCAAAGGCTATGATTGGCTTTTTGAATTACCTACAAGGTCAAATAGATCAAAAAGACACCATCATTGAAGATTTAACACCAAAAGCCATGGCTCTTGAAAGCTTACAACGTCATGACGGACTGTTTAGTCTTACAGAAACCGCTAAAATACTCGAGATACAACCAAAACAATTCATTCTCTTCTTACAGAAAAAAGGTTGGGTTTACAGACGAGCAGCAGGTGGAAATTTGCTTCCTTATCAAGACAAAATCCAAAAGAAACTTATGGATTGTCCAACCATCACACTTCAAACCGCAAGTGGAATAGAAAAAGTCATTCCTTGCGCAAAAATCACAGCAAAAGGAATTGGTGTGCTGTCTCAAGAGCTTAAAAGACAAACCATGCATTAATTAAGGAATGCAATAATGAAAAAGAAATACGAATTTACTGATGAAATCGATATAATCTATTTGCGTCAATTTTCAAACTTTTTATTTGACAATATACTATCAGTATGTCTATTGTCGAATCAGGTGCTTGAAAAACACCTTAAATGCATAGCGGATGAATTGCCGAAACAATTTATTTTCCGCACATTAAAGGCTTTGACTCGTTGTATGTTACACGCATATAATGACTTTGTCGGGTGTAGTTACGCTATACAATACTCTTTATGGGGAAAGCGTAACGACGGACTATGCACCGTGTTTTTCAGCACCCGGCATCCTTTATTGGATGTCAATGAAAAACATCTAACTGCATAGGAGTTCATTATGAACACTCTTATAAAAATCACAGAGCAAATCATTGATCAGGAAACTGTTCAAACCGTTAATGCGCGTGACTTGCATGCATTTTTGGAAAGCAAACAAGATTTCTCTACTTGGATAAAAAAACGCATCATTGCTTATTCTTTTCTTGAAAGGCAAGATTTTATCCGCTTCCACAAAAAAATGGAAGCGAACAATGCTATAGCAGTAGAATATCATCTCACCCTAGATATGGCGAAAGAGCTTTCCATGGTTGAACGTAATAAAAAAGGACGCCAAGCACGTCGTTACTTTATTGAATGTGAAAAGAAACTAAAACGCCAATCTGTTGATTATGACCATGATACACGCTTTGATTTGCCAAGTTATTGGGAAGGTATGAATGCTGGTGAAAAAGTTTTGTATCTTCTGGGTCCAATTCATGTTCGTCTTCTTGATGCCTTCAGAGTAGATGAAGAGAACAGAAAATATAAAGCCCTCATTAAAGAAGCAAAACAGGTCTTAGAAAGATCTGTCGTAAAAGCTGCTTAGTTTAAAATATGATTTCATTTCCTCGTCTTTTCAGACGGGGAGGTGGTCAATATAACAGTCTCTAGAAACAGGATTGTAAAAACCAAACAACCATTTTTCAAAACAAGCGTGATTCACGCCACGGGGGAATTGCGCGCGAGATGGAGGAAATAAAGATGAGTGAACAAAACACTAACCTA
>NZ_JBHINE010000045.1:0-3541 GCF_042194715.1 Bartonella sp. CM120XJJH
TGTTATGAGTTTGATTTTGTAGTCTTCATATTTGCTTGTAGGCAATCCTTTTGTAGTTTTACTGAGTATGTTGTAAAAGCAAAGTTGTATGTTGCAAGCCCTTCCTTTACAGCATCAATGTACTGATCAAGCGTAGCGTATTTGCTTTTTGTATGTTTATTAGTGGCGTTTTGTTCGATATCTTTGTATGCCATTTGCACAGCCGAAAGATCACGGACAAAGTTTTGGCGCTCTTGTCGTTCTATCTCTTGTTCTCGCAATTTGAGAAGACGCTCTAAGCGATCCATATCGACGTCACGTTCTAAGGCTTTATTTAAAATACGTTCCATGACAGTTTGTTCGACGGCTAAATGATGTGTTTCTTCAATTTCTATTAGGTTAGTGTTTTGTTCACTCATCTTGATTTCCTACATTGCGCGCAATTCCCCCGTGGCGTGAATCACGCTTGTGTTAAAAGACTGGTTTTGGGGTGTTAGAGTTTTGTCTTTACAGGTTGTACAATCCGATCAATTGGAATGCGTTTTATATATGCACAATGATCAGAATATAGCGTCAACAAGAAAGATTCATCTGAATTGGGTGGTATCATTTCAAATCTAGTGCATGCAAACGGTCTGAATTCGTATGAAAATGCAAAGCATTGCGATCCTATGAGTTCCATTGGCACGATATTCTCTTCACTTGATAATGCGGCATAATATCAAAAAATACAACAAAGTCAATATGTTGATTGCAATTATTTTATATGAATCCACTTAAGAATCCATCTTTTTATGCATGTTTAAATTGACCATTTTTTACATAGGATTGCTATGTATGAATAGACCATAAAAAGCAAATCATGATGCAAATATTATAACGCATGTGTGCATTCAGACGAAATGAAAAGCAGCTATCATTCATAACAGTTCATAAATTTTATGATACGTTTTTATCACTCAAAAATCGCATTGTTTTAAAATTTAGTTGTTTGGAATGATCGATAACATATCTTTAAAGATCACATCTTGTTTTAATGATTGGATTATTAATCGCATGATAAAAACATAAAATTACAGTTCTCAAAATTGAGAAGCGTAAAATCTAAAAATACTATAGCAATATTTTATTATCTATAAGAGGGTAATCAGTTTGAAACTGTCATAAGTTTATAGATTTCAATTCATAAGGGCGCATAAAGGATTTAGAGATAAGATTGATTTTAAAGCGCTTACTAAAAATTTAGAAAATGATAGGCAGGTATTATATAGATATTAACATTACAACAGATATGAAATTTAAAAAGTTATATCTTATGAAATCAAAAGCCTTTTTATGACGTATGCAAGCAAGCTATCAAAAAACGTTTTAAAAGTTATCGTTTAAAAATACGAAGCCAAATGAGATCTCCTCAAATTTGAGGGCATCTATTGAAACAAAGATAAGCAGGTAAACTTCAAAACCATTGTAACATCATAAGGCAGGGGATTTTACTCAATTTTGGAGTCAAAAGCGATATTGTTTAAAGAATGCCTCTATTTAAAGATACCCCCCCAAATTGGGGGGGGGTAAGATTGCCAACTCAAAATTGAGCCGGCTAATTTTTAAAGAAATTAGGTTTTAAAGAAAAGTACAAATACGCTTATGAGACGCTTTCTAAATGAAGCTTTAAACGTTTGAAACTGATGCTTTATAAGCTTATTATTCTTTTATTTGCTAAGAACGTTTCATTTATGAAAAAACTAAGATTTAGCTTTCACAGCAGAGCAAAATTTTGAAAACCTTACATTTTATAAAAGCGTTTGTTTATTTGTCTTATGAAACGCTGCTTAAAAACCAATGCTCATAAATGTAAAAGAACGTTTTGTTATAAGATATTCACTTAATAAGCATTTGCTTTTGATTGGATTGGATAAACCTACCAAGCGTTTGGATTTGTTTGATTTTAGACAAAGCGTTCTTTTAATTCACTCAGTTTGATTTTGAGTTTAGTATTTTAAAATGTTTTTAAAAGAAGTGTCATGATCATATGCTTTGTTTTAAATGAATCTCTTTAAAGATAAGAACGTTTTATTGATACGTTTGATAGCAATGAAAAGCGTTTATAGGCTCTCTTATTCAAATGAGTGATTAAAGATCATACGCATCGTTTACGTTTCTTTTGATAAGTTTTTATATCTCTCATAGAGCGCTTGCAATATGATACGTTTTGTATATATGCATTCATTACTCCATATAGGTGATTAATTTTAATCATTAGAATCAAAATTTGAAAGCCGCGTCATATCAATTGGCACGGCTTTCTTTTATTTTACTCTCTCTTTTATGATATGTTTATTAGCAATGTATTTTATATGCGTTTATAACCATAGAGAAGGCATGCCCCCCCATGTCTGTTTTTATTCTGTTTTATCAGTTATATTGACAAGCTTATCGCTTTCATACACCTCACAATTTTTTGGAACCAACCTTACTTTGCTTTTTTTATTGATTTTTGCATTGCCATAAGCACGCCCCCAGATTTTTGCACAATATGAGATTTTAGCATTGCCATAGACAGAGCCATAAACCTCACAAGAGCCCCCCCACGCTAGCAGAGCCATAGACCTTGCCATAAATTTTTGCACGACCATTAATAACAGCATAATTATAAACCTTTCCATGGCTATAAATGCAAGCCGAGCCAGAAACCTTGGCATGACCATAGACCCTTGCATAACTAAAAACCGCAGCATCATAAGAAACATGCGCATGGTCATAAATATGAGCATCAGCAAAAACGCGGGCAGTGCCACTTATATGAGCATTGCCATAAATATTCCCATAAACATGCGCATTGCCATAGACAAAAGCATGGTCATAAATTTTTGCATATTGAGAGATAAAAGCCCTTCCATAGACCTCCGCATTGCCATAGACATGACCACAGACTTGCGAATAATGGCGTATTTTTGCATTTTCATAAACACGGGCATAGCCATAAACCCACGCATTATCATAGACCCAGCAATTGCCATCATGAGAGAGGTTGCTTTCCTTTTCAATAAAGCCGCCTAGATCGCCAGCTTTGATATCATCAAAATCTTTTAAAGCTTTAATGCGATAAAGGTTTATAATATTTCGAGTAAGAGCATGTTTGATTTGTTTAATTTCATTGGTTAATTCATATTTTTTGCACATAAAGATACCCTCACAATCTAATGTGATAAACGTTTGATAAAATTTGGAATGGGAAATTTGAAAGAGAGGCGCCCCCGCCACGCCCGAGCATTTAATTATGCTGCTTTATTTTTGGAGAGACATAGACAATCTCTAATTCACCATAAGGGGAAACCCGTTCAATATAGGTTTTAACCTCAGTAGCCCCACCAACATTTTCACGAATAACAGCAATGCCATGAATATTGGCATTTTCACAAACATGCACGTTATTTGCTATACGAGCGTTTTCATAAACCCTAGCATTGTCATACACAGATGCTTTGTCATAAATAATAGCCTTGCCATACACATGAGCATTACCATAGACATGGGAATTATCAGAAATAACAGCATTGCCATA
>NZ_JBHINE010000046.1:0-3475 GCF_042194715.1 Bartonella sp. CM120XJJH
TGACACTAAAGTAAAGTGTATAGTTTGCGATAATTTATCTTTTCCTAATTTCATGTTTTAATTTATGAAAATAGCTCAATTTTAGTGCGAATATTTTCTACTTTAGGATTGGATATCCTCGTTGTTTTGTCATATGGATATTAAGGGGGCTGTTACGAGAATCATTACTTTTATATCCTCTAGTTTCTATGTCTCCATAGATGTCCAAATGTAATTCCTTTTGCGAGAGAATTGGCAATGCTTGATAGTTTGAGTAACAGCATGATGGATATAATAGACAAGACGATAGCTTCCCCAAACATGAAGCTTACATTCTGGTCGTAATCGAGTTTCATATCGCTCAAATAGTTTGCAAAGATATTCATCATCAGATTAAATACAGTCGCCAAAGGAAACGATTTACAAATCCGGAGAGAGGCATATCTATAGCGCCACGAATGATGAGCCATCCATAGATGATGAAAGCAATTGTGATACCGATTGAAACAAAGGGTGTAATTGTAGCTATTGTTTTTGAGGAAATATCCGTGACATATGTTTTTGTTATCTGATCAATTTTAGTGAAAAGTTGCGTGAACACTGTAAAGTCCATGGAATTCCTCTTTAATGAATTTTCAACTTTTTATCACCTTGAAACATAGATATATGCTAAACGTGTCATTTGCATTTATACATTACCTAAGTGTTTTCATTACGATATCTTGGCTTTGATAAAATCTCTGTGCCCCTCTGAATTGTTCAGATAGTACTGAACCTTTTACAGTGTTTTTTGTTTTCATCGTATGATAGGCATCCCTTTTTTTTCATGGTCAAAAATTTTCATATCAAGTTCGCGTCTTTTCCTTTTGATAAGTGATCGCTCGGCATTACGTAAATACGCTACCATTTGCATCTTTATAGATTCATTTTGGATCATTGCTAATGAACCATCAATATGTGCTTGAAGATCTGCAATGTCTTTCAGGTTTTCTTTTGTTTGAAGTTCATCGAATAACTCTTTAAGGTATTGAAAACGATTTTCTACGTTTTCAAAAGTTTTTAAAGTTAAAGCTTTATCTAGAGACGATATAAATTCTAAACGGGCAAAAATAGAGTTACCTACTTGATCAAAAGTCCCAGAAATTTTGTTTTCTTCCTCTAATACCTTCTGATATGATTCCCTTGAAAGCTTATCACTCTTATAGAACGATTCTGGCTCTTTGAGAAAAAAACTAGAAAAGTCTATTTTCTGAGGTCCAGTTTTCTGATTCTTTGTTATAGCTTGATAGGCTTTTTCTGTTTGTGAAAGTTGTTCTTTTTTTAACTCAAGCTGTTTTTTTAAGAGCTCAATAGCTTCCCCTTTTTTTAATAGCTTAATAAGCTCCAGATATTCTGCTGATAGGGCAGGTGGTGGGGTTGGGTTCTTCTGTGATGAGGGTTCGAAAGATACGGTTATCTCTGCATTTGCTGGAGCTAGATTCAGCATTCCCCAAATGGTAATCATTCCTGTTATAATAAATTGCTTTTTCATCTGTCTCCTCGCTTAATTTCGGCAGGGATTGTTTTATTAATAGGCACACGGTTTCTATCATTAGGCTGTTTTAGCTTTGGTGCTAATGCACAAGCCGATAAAAGGTTTGCAATCAAAATTACAAGAATGATATTTTTCATTTTAATATAACTCTTTTTACTGTTATATGCATCCTGATATTTATTTTCATTATTATAATTTTGATACTAAAGTAAAGTGTATAGTTTGCGATAATTTATCTTTTCTTAATTTCATGTTTTAATTTATGAAAATAGCTCGATTTCAGTGCGAATATTTTCTACTTTAGGATTGGATATCCTCGTTGTTTTGTCATATGGATATTAAGGGGGCTGTTACGAGAATCATTACTTTTATATCCTCTAGTTTCTATGTCTCCATAGATGTCCAAATGTAATTCCTTTTGCGAGAGAATTGGCAATGCTTGATAGTTTGAGTAACAGCATGATGGATATAATAGACAAGACGATAGCTTCCCCAAACATGAAGCTTACATTCTGGTCGTAATCGAGTTTCATATCGCTCAAATAGTTTGCAAAGATATTCATCATCAGATTAAATACAGTCGCCAAAGGAAACGATTTACAAATCCGTAGAGAGGCATATCTATAGCGCCCCGAATGATGAGCCAACCATAGATGATGAAAGCGATTGTGACACCGATTGATACAAAGGGTGTAATTGTAGCTATTGTTTTTGAGGAAATATCCGTGATATATGTTTTTGTTATCTGATCAATTTTATTGAAAAGTTGCGTGAACACTGTAAAGTCCATGGAATTCCTCTTTAACAAATTTTCAACTTTTTATCACCTTGAAATATAGATATATGCCAAATGCGTTATTTGCATGTATATATTACCTAAGCATTTTCATCATGATATCTTGGCTTTGATAAAAGCTTTCCGCCTCTCTGAATTGTTCGGATAGTACTGAGCCTTCTACATCGGCTTTTGTTTTCATAAAAAAAGCAAATCTTGTAAAGAGCTTTAGTGGCTAAAATCTTATTTGAGGCACACGTGTGAGGGCATTGTTCATAACTCTTTTATACAATATACGTTTTTGCATTTCGATAAGAAACTCTTCATTATTGCTTAAATTTCTGACCATTTGTAGCTTTGTATATTCATTTTGGAGCATGGCTGACATGTTTCTGATACGTGTTTGCAGCTCGAAAACTTCTCTCAGATCTTTTGTTTCATCTATATCTTTTAAGAAACCGGCAATTTGTGTAAAGCGGTTCTCTGCTTCTTGGAAAGTTTGCAAACTTACAGCTTTATCGATAATTCCACTATATTGAAGACGCTTATTAAGCCTATCGTATAGTATATTATGTTGTACGAACGGGAGGATGACTCTCCACTCATCTCCGTTAACTTCAGTTATAAGGTGTTCGAAATAAGAATGACCTTTGAAGTTTTTGCTATATAAACCCTTGTATGTTTTGTGGGGAGATGGGTAAAAAGGCGAATGTTGTAATAAAAATTTCGATAATTCGTCTCTTTTTATTTTTTTATTTCCTGTTATAGACTGATGGATTTTTTCCGCGTTTTCGATCTGGTCTTCGTTTGCTTTAATTTGTTGTTTTAACAAATCAATAATTTTCAGATATTCTGCTTCTGAAAAAGTGGGAGGAGTTTGGACAGTTGAACCTTGAGTTCCAGAACCCCAACTAAAGTTAGACATTAGAGTTAAATTTATCATTGCCAAAATGGTAATCATTCCTGTTATAATAAATTGCTTTTTCATCTGTCTCCTCGCTTGATTTCGGCAGGGATTGTTTTATTAATAGGCACACGGTTTCTATCATTTGGTTGTTTTAGCTTTGGTGCTAATGCACAAGCCGATAAAAGGTTTGCAATCAAAATTACAAGAATGATATTTTTCATTTTAATATAACTCTTTTTACTGTTATATGCATCCTGATATTTATTTTCATTATTATAAT
>NZ_JBHINE010000047.1:0-2987 GCF_042194715.1 Bartonella sp. CM120XJJH
TCCTGCAACTTCATTTCCTGCTCGGGGTCCATCTGCTGTTGTTGTGCCATTTGTTGCTGTTGGAACTTCTCACTGACACGATTAAGCAATGACGCAGGCAATGGGGAATAACGAAGTAGATCAAGCATAATATCCGGCGTAATCGCATTTTGAAGCAATGGAAGCAGTTGTGTGATAATACCGAAGGTGCGCTCTTTCTCATTCGGGCTGGTTGGCGCATCATCAACGACAATATCATACTCGACACTCGTTACTTCTTCACGCGTCAATGGAATATATTGCGCATTCTCTTCACCAGATATCCGTACCAAACGACCATCGGACAAGTAATTCTGTATCAAGTGCAAAATAATCTTGCCTTGCCGCTTGCGATACAAACGTAAACCATCAAACAGACAAGCAAGTAGATTTAAACTAGATTGGCGTCGTTGTGCCTCCAAAATACCCGCTTGTGTCACTTCCCTTGTACCAATGAATTCGGGCGATAAACCCGTCACTTGATTAATTGCTTCCTTAGCTTCATTAAACAGTTGGAAAAAGCCTTGTGGAAACTGTGCTACAGGCTTTGGTTGTATTTTACCTAGTGCCAATGCGTTAGGTTTAACCCATGTAATACTGTCTGACCGGCTTAAACTTTTTGCTGCTTCTCTCTCATCCTTAAATGCACCACTCTCTGCCATTATCCCGCCTTTGGATTGGCTATTGAGGATATACATCACTTGTACAAGATATTGATTTATAATGATATTTCACTGTTTTGTATGTTGAATGAGAGTCTCGAATAACGTAGGATTCTCTCATTTCAAATCTGTTTATGTTGAATCAACTAAAACCACTTACTTGCACATAACAAGTGGGATGAGTGTGTGGATAAAATTTGTATAAGAAAGGACTAAAAATGGCTCTTATGAACCGTCTTAATGCAAGGGCTGTCGCAACATTGGGGGCTGGCAAATATAATGATGGTGCCGGCTTGTTACTTCATAAGCGTAAAGATGGAGGTGCTCAATGGATTTATCGTTATACCATTCATGGGCGCCGTCGTGAAATGGGCTTGGGGGCGTTGCGAAACGTTTCTTTAAAAAAAGCGCGTGAATTGGCAAATCAATGGCGTTCTGTTTTGCATGAGGGTCGTGACCCCATTAAAGAACGTGATAAACAAAAGCGTGAGGCAATAAGTAATCTCCATTATTTAAAAGATATCGCGTTGGATGCTTTTGAAAGCCGTAAAGCTGAATTAAAAGGTGACGGTAAAGATGGGAACTGGTTTTTACCATTACGCCTTCATATTCTCCCTAAATTAGGCTGTCTGCCCGTTTCAGAGATTACACAAACGGAGATACGCAATGTTCTTGCTCCTATTTGGCATACAAAAGCTGGAACAGCTCGTAGAGCTCTTATCCGTCTCAATCTTTGTCTCAAACATGCGGCTGCTTTGGGTTTGGATGTTGATTTACAAGCAGTAACAAAAGCACAAGCTCTCTTAGGAAAACAACGCCATAAAATCAAAAACTTACCTGCAATGGATTGGAAAGATGTTCCCGCTTTTTATAAAAAGCTTTGCCAAACAGCAACCCTAACACAACTGGCTTTGCGTTTGCTTATCCTTACAGGCGTTCGCTCTCACCCTTTGCGTTATATGCGTGAAGATCAGATTGAAGGTGATATCTGGACCATACCTGCTGAGAGTATGAAAGGAAAGCGTGATGCTACAACAGAATTTCGTGTGCCTTTATCAACAGAAGCACTAAAAATAATTGAACAAGCTCGTTGTATCTCTAAAAGTAATTTCATCTTTTCTTTTTCTAGTCGGGCTCCTATTTCACCTATGGTTATGTCAAAATATATGAGAAAAATTGGACTTGAATCCTGCCCCCATGGATTTCGTTCTAGTTTACGCAATTGGCTTGCTGAAACAACTGATGCCCCCTATGAGGTCGCTGAAACCATTCTAAGTCATACGGTCGGAGGGCAAGTAGAACGTGCCTATCGTCGTACTGACTATTTAGAACAGCGCCGTGTCTATATGGATAAATGGGCGGCATATGTCACGGGTCAATCTTAAGATATGGGGTGCATAACCCCATTATCTGTGGATAACTTTAGCTCTCTTCTCTCTCATTCTTTCTCAATAAGATTCATAAATTATCACATTACAAATTATATGATAAAATATTGTTTTCTATGAATAAAACATCTTTCTAAATGAACCAAAATGTGGTTAATAAATAGTTATGATTTGTTCTCATTTTTTGATAGAAAGGATTTTAGTATGACAGAAAATGATATTCTTTTAACAGACCGTGAAAGTGCAAAACTGCTTCATATGAGTGTATCAACATTCCGCCGTCATGTAACCAATGGATCTTTGCCAAAACCTTTAAAATTTGGTTTTTTATCGCGTTGGTTACAATCAGATCTTATCAATGTCATCGAGCAAGCAAAACAGCAACGTTATAACGACGCGGCATAAAAAGAAAACCTTGTCACGTAAGGACGGGACAAGGCTTTCTCAAGCTCATCAACCTGGTGCTTTATTTGGTGTAAATTCAAGGCTTTCTCTGCTGAAGCAAGACTTAAGGCTGGCATTCAAGTTGTTCTGAATGTTTTTTACAATAAGGGCTATTTAAGCGTCTCTCAACACTTCGCTGAGGCATGACAGCACCAGGACGACATATGGGAAGATTGTCCGATTTATGGTTTTCACACCATTCTTGTATTGTAAAGCTAGGACGAAAACCTGATTGCGCCATACACATTTCAATACTGGCAAATTGATTCAAATCTAGCGCCACAACCTTATTAAGGTCCGGTACTCCACATTCTAAAAGTATTTTATTTCTCCATAATGCTGGAGAAAGTGAGGGAATTGAGTTAACACATCCAGTGATACTTAACAGAGCTATGCAACTCAATATTTTTAAGATTTTCTTCATTTTTCCCCTCTTTCAATGGATTTATTTACGATAAAACAGCTCGGAATCTTG
>NZ_JBHINE010000048.1:0-2572 GCF_042194715.1 Bartonella sp. CM120XJJH
GCGTTTTTGATTTACTGAAAGCCGCTTTGAAAGCCGATCTTGATGGGTCGTTAAAAGATTTAGAGAAGCGCTTAGAGGCATTAAGAGAAGAGTTTGAGGATTTGAAAGAGTGTTCATTTTAGGTTTAATGGAGGAATAAAGCAGATGAAAATCCCCGATCATAGTCATGAGTATCTGATACCAATAGCCACGAAAGAGGAAATCAGAGAAGGTACTTCGCAAGATAGCGTTGTTGTTCCGAAGATTTTAGGGACGGCATCGTTGTATTCGTATGAAACCTTTGCGCCGTTAGAGCAGGTTGTTAATGCAAGGCAAGAGTCGGAAAAAGCCATTGCGCGTGCAAATAGTGCGCAACAGGTTGCAGAGGAATCGAAAAGAGTTTCTGATCAAGCGCTTACAGAGGTGACGAAAACGGGTGAAGCGGTTACAGCAGTAACGACAACCGCTAATCTTGCAAAAGATACAGCGGATACAGCCAAGGGCTTAGCCGAAGAAGCCAAGAGTGCATCTGATGCCGCGAAGCAAATGGCAGAAGAGGCGAAGGCAGGAGTCGATAGAGCTACAGGGGAAATAAGTGGTACGACAGGTTCATTGGCTACGGCATTGCAAAGTTTTGCAGAGGTCAAGCAGGCAAGTGAGAATGCCGTCCATGTCTCGACAGAAGCAAAGAGATTAGCCGATGAATCGAAGTCCATTGCTGAACGTGCAGAACAAACAGCGAGAGATGCTTCCCAAACAGCAACAGAGACAACCCAAGTAGCAGCGACCGCGGTAGCGACGAGTCATGAAGTTAAGACGGTAGCAACACAAGCAAGTCTTAAGGCGGATGGTGCAAAACGTGCAGCTGATGATGCTAAGGATATTGCAGAAGAGGCAAAAGCTCTTTCAGAACAATCCAAGAATGTTTGTGCTGAAGTCAAGGCATCTGTTGCAACTGTTAAGATAGTTGCCGAATCGGCGCAAACAGAAGTGGAACAAGCCTCGCAAACAGCTTCAGAAGCGAAGGGTTTGGCAGAAGCGGCGAAAAATGTAGCAGAGAGTTTAACAGAGAAAATAGATCAAGCACAAAGAGAGGCTAGCGATGCAAAATCTAAAGCAGAAGGCTTAGAAACAATAGCCAATGAAGCAAAATCCACGAGTGATCAAGCAAGCCAAACCGCCTTGAGTGCAAAAAGTTTATCAGAAGAAGCCAAGGAAGTAGCCGAAACTGCGAAGTCGACAGCAGAAGAAGCGAAGAGTGTTGCGGAGCAAGCAAAAGAAGAAGCTGATACGACGAAGCAAGAGCTTGGAGAGGTCAAGAGTTCATTAGACACGGTGACCGAAACGACAAATTCTGCGAATACAGCTGCCTCTGAGGCAAAAGTGTTAGCGGAAGAAGCGAAGAGTGCATTGACAGAAGTTCAAAAGAAGGCACAGAGGAACAGTGACAGTCTTTCTTCTCTTGAAGGTAGTGTAAATTCTCTTTCCACTAAATTTTTAGAGAATGTGCGTTTTGATCAGCCTCACAGAATTCTGGAAGCCGATTCGAACAATAGAAAAGGTCTTATAATCAACAGCGGCGCATTTTTTCGCTGTTATCATGGTGGAGAGCATGGGAATAGGTACACCTTGCACCGTCTTACAAATGATATTGGTTTTCTTATTACACAACCTCTTAAAGCAGGCAAGGATTATTATATTTATCTTATACCAACCCTCACTAATAATAATGAGATCAACTTTAATATTTCGGACAATCCGACGGTTCCTGATGGTTATACAGAGGATACCTCTAAAAAGATTGGTGGATTTCATACGCTTTGTGCAGATGTTGGTGAGATTGAAGATCATCCGTTATCGGGTTATCAAGCGGGGGATATTCTCCCTGATTCTGTTTGGTGTTTAAATCACCGTCCACGTAGTGACCCAGAGGGAATGGTTTACGATCCGTGGAAGAATATTTGGGTTGATATTTATCTTCAATCAGGGACAGATGAAAATACGAAGTCTGCCTATGGTGTTCCGATTACAACCAATCGTAGCTATTCTGACCATCACGTGGATTTTTCATCTGTTAATAAGAGATTTTTGACGAGTGATGAGTTCGCGTCTTGCATGTATGGAATCAATTCGGGAACCAGTATTATAGGCAATCAAGCGCCTTCTCCCAAAACGTCTGGAGGACACGTTGATACAGAAAATCGTCGTATGATTTCGTATATCGGTTGTGAGGATGGTTGCGGTTATGTGTGGCAATTTTTGTCTGGTTGTTATCCCGTGACGAAATGGCATACAGGGGAACAAGGAAGCAGTTTACGTGTAGACGTAAATGTTATGTTGGGAGGAGGCGATTGGTCCGGTGATGCTAGTAATGGTGAATTTGCGCGGAATTTTGCGCATTCTCGTTATGTAGAAGATGAAAAAATAGGCGCCCGTGGATGTAGCGAGCCACTTTATTATAATTAACGCGAGATTGATTAGAACATCATTTTATCCAGCCCCACTTTTGTGGGGCTTTTTTTTATGGAGCGTCAGATGAGAAAGATATCGAAAGAAGGATTAGAGCTTATCAAACAATGGGAAGGTTTACGTT
>NZ_JBHINE010000049.1:0-2492 GCF_042194715.1 Bartonella sp. CM120XJJH
TGATGACGCGTAATCTATTAATTTGATCTCTTTATTTTTGCCTGTTTAAGAATGTGAATGCTGCTGTTGATGTTCATCATTATCTGTATGAGCAGCAATATGAGAAGATATTACTGTTTGTGATGCATTTGCTGTACTAATTTTCTCCACCAGATGAAGCGTATCTTTTCTTCGTTTTGTCATTGGACGAACAACTCTATGGGATTTACTCCCATAATTATGTAGGAACCAATCTAGTGTAACCCAAGATAGACCCTTGGCTTTAGACAACTGAATAATTATATTCCAGTATTTTGGAGAAATACTATTGCGATCACGCATTTTACGCGCAGCCTCATAGCTACAACCAATTTCTTTTGCAAATTGGCGTATAGATCCCCAAGATTCAATCAAACTTTTGACATAAAAATCATTAACCATGACACGAACAGTACATTACGTACAATTTTAAATCAAGATAAAATCGTACACAATGAATTAAAAAAATAGTGGATAATGTACAAATGACTTATTTGCCAAAAGATAGACTTAAAATAGCGCGTAAGAATGCTGGATACGCAACACCAAGCGAAGCTGCGCGCGCTATACCAGCTCTTAATCAAAATACCCTAATTAGTCACGAAAATGGAAATCGTGGTATTTCGCGCCAAATAGCCGAGCTCTATGGACAAGTATTTAATGTAGATCCGGGGTGGATTTTGTATGGCGAGTCTCCTCAAGAAAATCCTAACCTCAATATAAGTATTCCTGTCGTTTCATGGATTAGCGCTGGAGAATTAAGCGAGCAAGATGGGATAATGGATTTTTCAGATTATCCTATGACAGAGGCTGTTAATCTTCCTGCCGGTGAATGGATTGCTTTACGTGTAGATGGCGCATCTATGAATAAAATTAGCCCTCCAGATTCTATAATATTTGTAAATATGCGAGACAAAAAACTTGTGCCTAATGCCTGCTATGTAATTGCAGATGAATCTGGACAAGCGACATATAAACGATACAGACCTAATGATGATCCTCCTTTTCAGCCTGCTTCATACGACAAAACAATAAAGGCTCCAAAACTTGAAGGCGCTATCTCTATAATAGGTCGTGTACGGCGCACTATTCTTGATATGTAAACAAAATATGATTCTCTGTTCACGTTATCGATTAGATTGCCATCAACAGATTGAAGCAAGTTTGCTTGATTTTTATCAGTAAACAGCAAACTTTTGATTCTCTAAATTATGCCGTGATTCGTCATTTTTTTATTTTTTTAAAAAAATAGTACATTATGTACTTGACTATCTTTAGTGCATAATGTACTAATATATTCCATAAACTACGCACAAACAATCGCCAAGAGGCGTTAGGGAGGAGAAATTATGGAAAATCCAATTCTTATAAATTCTGATGAAATTTTATTAGTTGTCTATAATGATGATCAAAACATTGGTCGGTCTGGACCACTAGATGAAAGCCAAGTTCTAAAAATTATTGACGAGGCAGATGATGCAATCCAAATCTTTCGCATCAATCCTTCTGAGAATAATTGTGAAGATATCTCTGAAGAAATTGCAGAAGCATATGTAAAAGAAAATATCGAACATCTCCATGAGGAGAGTAAAGTTCATGACTTTGTACGCGAGAGTGTTGCTTACCATGACCTTTTATCTGATTTAGCAGACGAAAAATATAATGATGAGATGTTTGGTACTTACGAACAACAACACCGTTTGCGCCCATGTGATGTGCTTTAAAAATTCTAAAGGGCGCTTTTAAAAGCGCCTCCTTTCATTCATCAATCCCATCAACATGAGGTTCGTAATGGAAAAGCCTATTGCTATCCAGCACAATACAATCAAACACGAAACCGTTCAAACGGTCAACGCTCGTGAATTGCATGAATTTTTGGAAATTGGGAAAGATTTCTCTACTTGGATTAAGGACCGTATTCATCAATATGAATTTGAAGAGAGAACTGATTTCATAAAAACACAAGATTTGCGGTCCCCAAAATTGGGGAGCGCAAAATCTAGAGCTGTTACAGCTATAGACTATCACCTCACATTAGACATGGCAAAAGAGCTCGCCATGGTAGAGCGTAATGAAAAAGGTAAACAAGCCCGTCAATATTTTATTGAATGTGAACGGCGTGCAAAGAAACCTTTAGACCTTGCAAACGCTTTAGAAGATCCTCTCTTTGTTAAGAAACTTCTTTTAGAAAGCGTCACACAATTAGAGACCTTAAAAAGTGAAGTGAGTATCCTTAAACCAAAAGCAGCTGCTCTTGAAAGCTTACAGCGCCATAATGGACTCTTCGGTCTTACAGAAGCCGCTAAAATACTCGAGATGCAACCAAAACAGTTCATTCTCTTCTTACAGCAAAAAGGGTGGATTTATAGACGTGCAGCAGGTGGAAATTTGCTACCGTATCAAGACAAAATCCAAAAGAAACTTATGGATTGTCCAACCATCACACTTCAAACCGCAAGTGGAATAGAAAAAGT
>NZ_JBHINE010000005.1:0-116439 GCF_042194715.1 Bartonella sp. CM120XJJH
CGGCTTGAGGTAGAAAATGAAGTTAATCAAAAAAGTGATGCTGGTGTGCGCTCTGAACTTTCTCGTTGGGTGCGCGGCAAATAGGTCTGTTTCTTGTGTTGGCTGGTTGCCCATTTATTTGGATAACAAAGATGTTGCGGTCATCAGTTCCAACCTTGCAAGAGATATTTTGAAGCATAACAAGCAGGGAGCCCATTTATGTGGTTGGAAAGATGGTCAAGAAACGAAGCCGCAAAGATAAAGATCTTACAGAAAAAGAACAACAACTCCTTCACGAGATGATAGAGACCTATCAAGGCTTAAAGATGATGTCACGCCTCATGAAATTGATAGCCTTTATTGCCTTTATGTTTGTAATAGATTTTTCCCGTTTTGTGGACGCCGTAGAGAATAGCTTCTCACATTTAAAACAGTGGTTTTCAAAGAATTGAAGAACAGAATACTTGACTGGCTTGCTTTGATCGATGGTATAACAAATCCTTTTTAATAATATCCATAAAAGTGCTATTTCGTAATTTTGCGTTACTCAAAATAGTACGTAGAGACATAACTTGTACGCAAGCATTGAATTCAGACCAATAACACCGATAATATTTTCCTTCTGGAGAAAAAACTTTAGTAAAATTATTTGTAATAAGTAATACTTTTTCGTAAGGATCATCTACTTCAGCAATGAGATAGAGGTACATCTCTGTAACACCAGCTTTTTGAAGAGTTTGAGCATAATACATTAATTGAGAAACGCCAGAATTTTTGTAATCTGCTGTGGGACTTTTAAACTCTATTAAAACAGCACGGTTTCCGTTATCAGAATCAAAATACAAAGCTATGTCAGGTCGACTCCGTAATTACTTATTATCTTTCTCAGAAGCGGGCAAAAGTAACTTAACCTCTGAAATAAATGCTTTTATTCTCTTCTCACTTTGTAAATAGCTGTAGCTCATTAAGTTATCATCAAGTATCCACAAATTATTATTTTTCAGTGGTAAGGGTAAGGTTTTATCAGCAGTGCAGTGTTGTGGAATAAATAAATTATGAATTTCTTTTTCTAGGGTTGTAGGTGTTAATAATTTAGAGAACTCATTCAGAATATTATCTCGGAATTGAATGTATTGAGTTAATTCCAGACTAGCAAAGTTTTGTGCTTTTTGTAAATTTTCTTTTGGCATCCCTTTGCCTTCACGAAGAGTTTTTCTGAAGGCTAGTTTTCTTTTTGAATATTTTTTTTCGGCGTTTTCAATAAATGAATCTTCTTTGAAGACGCCCCCAATTACATCTTTTGTGTCTAGAAAGTCTACTAAATAAGGATATTCTTCAACAATTTTTTTGAGAAGAGTACTCTTTTTTTCTTCAATTTCTGGAAATCGGATATTAATTATTTCATCTAAGATTATCTCTAGTTTTTGATTAATATTCTCCCAAGTCAATCGGGTTTCTAAGTCAGGATCTTTTTTATTAATCTCAAAATCATTCCGTTCGTCGTTAACATACTTATCCAAAACAGACGATTCTAATAAAAATATCATCATCACATTATTTATTGGATTGATATTTATAAACTTTGAAAAAGGCATAACAGTACGATTATTAGCACAATAGTAAGCCTCTATTTTAGTATTAGAATTTGTGTTCTCTTCAAAATAATAAGAAAGGGTAAAGGGAATATTTAAAGGACCAATTTTTAGAGTTTTATTTTCTAAGTAAGGTAAATCTTGCGTATTGATTGTTCTTTTCTTTAAGCTTTCTACGTCTTCTAAATTTTCTACATTATGTACATAAAAGTTAATTTGGATATTTTCATCTTTCTTTAAAAAGAGTAAAGGAAGAAGATGATAATAAATTTCATTATGAACTAGGTTTATATCTAACACATTTTGTTTATAAGGTCTTTCAAAATATAAATATGTATTCCACCATTTATCTTTTTGGCCATTTTCTTTTTTAAAAGAATCTTGTGTAAACTGTGGAGTGAAATTTGAGCATTATGCTCATCTTTGCTAAAACTAACAATTTTAACTTCCTTGAATATTTTCAAGTAAGTAATACGTCCAACCCCTTTATATCCTTCTCGAATTTTATAGTCCTTTTATAGGTAGAGAAAGATTTGATATTCTCTTTTGTAAATCCATCTCCATTGTCAAAAACGCTTATAGAAAAAACTGGTTGATTCCCCCACAAATCTACATTGCCATGAAGTTGGAATAAAATATCAATTTTTGTTGCATGAGCTTGTATAGAGTTAACGATAGATTCCTTAAGAACTGTAACGATATTCGTTTCTGAAGAAAGATCGCGGATTATAGCATTAAGATTGACAAGCATGGGTACACCAATATGTTTTATTTATATATCTCGTTGTGATATTTAAATTTTATGATGATATTAAACGCACTATTTCTGATGAAAATTAATAACTTCTTACCGTAATAGATATTGTATATGCTTGATAATGGTTTTTATATAGAGGTATTGGACAAGATCTCCACACACTAAAAATAATGACTAACCAAAATTTGAAAAATTTTATTAGAATCAGAAGAAATATTTCTTCTCTAACAGGAGTTTCTAGAAGCTTACATCCTTTGGTAAAATTTTACGGAATTTCGCATTGATCGCTCAGAACGCCTCTCAGATATGGCTGAGAAATGAGACATATCTGTGCATTTTTATCTTCTGTAGAGTGTAGGACTGGAGGAAAAGATAATGGAACTCTATGCGTTAGATCAAGAGGTAGCAGAAATTTTGAGAAGAGAATCGGATGCTTGTTGCAAAAGTTTTACAATCAAGACTTCTGATCCGTTGAGGCGTGAAGATGTTGGTGATTCTGTTAGACTGATAAACATTATTTCATAAGAAGATTTAGAACTATTAAAAAAATTTTAGAGAAAGCTGGTAAAAAAATGCGCTTTGTAAAGGAAAGTGTGAAAATCCTATTCCCTTAACTTGATTAAAGAATCTCTCAACTTAAAAAATACATTAAAAATCAATAATTTAACAGGAATATAAAGCTATATGGTGGGCGATGAGAGACTCGAACTCCCGACATCCTCGGTGTAAACGAGGCGCTCTACCAGCTGAGCTAATCGCCCAATGCAATGACCAGCAATTGAATGGAGACTCTTTAAGGAAAAATTTTTCTAAACGCAAGAATAAAGATGGTATTTGATAATTTTTTTTAAAAATGCATAATCCTTCTTGACATAAACGCATGAACCCCTTACACGACCGCTTGTACCAAATTAAATTGGTTCGGAAAAAATGCGCGGGTGTAGCTCAGTTGGTTAGAGTGCTGGCCTGTCACGCCGGAGGTCGCGGGTTCGAGCCCCGTCACTCGCGCCATTTCATGATTCCTTATAAAATTTTCTTTTTAAAATATCCATATGCTATGAGTGAGGTGGTGGAGTATTTGATTGGGGGATAAATATGTTTTTTCTTTCTTTTTATATGGTTTACAAGAATAGGGCTTGCGTCTTTCTTTGCTCTGCGTTACCTATGCCGATAAGAAAAGTATCGCTCTGTATGACTTTGAAGCAGTATGAATAGAGTTAATAGAGCGATTGTTAAATTTGTCTGTTTGGTCTCGCAATATTGAATCATTGTGTTAAACTCAGGCATTTCGTTACGATGGAAGAGGGTTATGGCTTATTTATTGAGCTCTTATTTGCCAGTCTTGATTTTCATTATTGTGTCAGCGGTTATTGCTGGAGTTTTGTTGATTACACCTTACATTGTAGCATATCGTTCCCCCGATCCTGAAAAGTTATCGGCTTATGAATGTGGGTTTAATTCATTTAGTGATGCACGCATGAAGTTTGATATTCGTTTCTATTTGGTATCAATTTTATTTATTATTTTTGATCTTGAAGTTGCTTTTCTTTTTCCTTGGGCTGTTTCATTCGAATCGATAGGTATGTTTGGCTTTTGGTCGATGATTGTGTTTTTAGCGATTTTGACTATTGGATTTATATATGAATGGAAAAAAGGAGCCCTTGAATGGAATTAAGATCTCATAATTCAACGATTGGAGCTCCAAAACCAAAAGGAATCATTGATCCAAATACTGGTGGGCTGATAGGATCTGACGATAAGTTTTTTCGTGATATCAATGCTGAATTATCAGATAAGGGTTTTTTAGTTACCTCGGCAGATGCTTTGATTACTTGGGCACGTACCGGTTCTTTAATGTGGATGAGTTTTGGTTTAGCTTGTTGTGCTATCGAAATGATGCAATGCTCAATGCCTCATTATGATAATGAGCGTTTTGGATATGCACCACGAGCTTCACCCCGTCAGTCAGATGTGATGGTGGTTGCAGGTACTCTAACAAATAAGATGGCTCCTGCTTTAAGAAAAGTGTACGATCAGATGCCAGAGCCACGTTATGTGATTTCTATGGGATCTTGTGCAAACGGTGGGGGATATTATCATTATTCCTATTCAGTAGTGCGGGGATGTGATCGTATCGTGCCTGTCGATATATATGTTCCAGGGTGTCCACCTACAGCAGAGGCATTATTATACGGCATATTGTTGCTACAGAAAAAAATCCGTCGTACCGGATCCATAGAGCGATAGAGAGTTTTCTTGTCATGGTGGATGAAACATTGGTTGAACTTGCTGCTTATTTGGAAAACAAGTTAAAAAATAAGCTTGAAGAGACTGTTCTTGCTTTTGGTGAATTGACCATTGTGGCACGTCTTGATGCAATTGTCGATGTCTTAATGTTTGTTCGTGATGATTCTCGCTGTCAATTTATTAATCTTACAGACATTAGTGGTGTGGATTATCCTTCTCGCGACAAGCGCTTTGATGTTTCTTACCAATTGTTATCTCCTCGTGAGAATTTACGCTTACGTGTAAAAGTTCGTACGGATGAAAATACTCCTGTTGCTTCAGCTTGTACGGTTTATCCTGGCGCAGAGTGGTATGAACGTGAAACGTATGATATGTATGGGATTTTATTTTCAGGACATCCGGATTTGAGACGGATTTTAACAGATTATGGGTTTGAAGGATATCCTTTACGCAAAGACTTTCCTGTGACAGGATTTGTTGAATGCCGTTATGACAATGAAGCAAAGAGGGTGATTTATGAGCCTGTTGTTTTGCGCCAAGAGATGCGTAATTTTGATTTTCTTTCTCCTTGGGAAGGAGAACAGTATACTTTGCCACGTGATGGAAAAGCAGATGAAAAAAAATAATATTGGTTTTGATAAGGCATTATATTAGAATTCTGTATTTCTTAAATAATTAAATATTTTTTAGCGTGATAGATTTTTTGATATTTGATATGAAGTTTTTTAAAAAGCAAGGGGTTGATTGTGGCTGAGGTCAATGTTCGAAACTTTAATATCAATTTTGGTCCACAGCATCCTGCCGCGCATGGGGTTTTGCGCATGGTTCTGGAGTTGGACGGTGAAGTTGTTGAGCGTGTAGATCCACATATTGGGTTGTTGCATCGCGGTACTGAAAAGTTAATGGAAACAAAGACTTATCTCCAAGCTGGTCCTTATCTAGATCGTTTGGATTATGTTGCTCCTATGAATCAGGAACATGCTTTTGTTCTTGCTATTGAAAAGTTATTAGATCTTAAAGTTCCTAAAAGAGGGCAATTAATACGTGTTTTGTTTTCTGAAATTGGGCGTATTCTTAATCATTTGCTTAATGTAACGACACAGGCAATGGATGTTGGTGCTTTAACACCACCGCTTTGGGGATTTGAGCAACGTGAAAGATTGATGATTTTTTATGAGCGTGCCTGTGGTGCTCGTCTTCATGCAAATTATTTTCGTCCCGGTGGCGTGCATCAAGATTTACCAGAATCTTTAGTTGAAGATATTGGTGATTTTATTGATCCATTTCTTGTTTCTCTCGGAAAACTTGATGCGCTTGTGACCCCAAATCGGATTTTTAAGCAGCGTAATGTGGATATTGGCGTTGTAAGTATTGATGAAGCTTGGGCACGCGGTTTTTCTGGGGTTATGATTCGTGGAGCTGGTGTTCCATGGGATTTGCGTAAGAGTCAGCCTTATGAATGTTACGATGAAATGGAATTCGATATTCCTATAGGTAAAAATAGCGATTGTTATGATCGCTATCTTATTCGTATGGAAGAAATGCGTCAATCAGCGAAAATTATGCGCCAATGTGTGGAGCGTTTACTGAGTACTGAAAAAAAGGGACCGGTTTCTAGCTTGGATCGCAAAATTGTACCACCGACGCGGAGTGAAATGAAAAGCTCGATGGAAGCACTGATTCATCACTTTAAACTCTATACGGAAGGTTTTCATACACCTCCTGGAGAAGTATATGTTGCTGTGGAAGCTCCGAAGGGTGAGTTTGGTGTTTATCTTGTTTCTGATGGAACCAATAAGCCTTATCGTGTCAAGTTGCGTGCTCCTGGGTTTGCTCATCTCCAAGCTATGGATTTTTTAACCAGAGGTCATATGTTAGCAGATGCTACAGCTATTTTGGGTTCGATTGATATTGTTTTTGGGGAGGTTGATCGCTAATGTCCGTACGCCGTCTTGCAGATGATGTTTATCAGCCCGCTGAGTTTTCTTTTACAAAAGAAAATCAGATATGGGTAAAAAATACCATAAAAAAATATCCTGTAGGGCGTCAGCAGTCTGCTGTAATTCCATTATTAATGCGTGCTCAAGAGCAAGATGGTTGGGTGACACGTGCTGCGATTGAACATATTGCTCAGATTCTTTCCATGGCTTATATCCGTGTTCTGGAAGTTGCTACTTTTTATACTCAGTTTCAGCTTAAGCCTGTTGGAACAAAAGCGCATATTCAAGTTTGTGGTACAACGCCTTGTATGTTACGTGGTTCTGATGAATTGATTAAAGTTTGTCAGAAAAAAATTCATCATGAACCTTTTGCGACCAATCAGGATGGAACTTTATCATGGGAAGAGGTGGAGTGTCTTGGTGCTTGTGTTAATGCTCCCATGGTTATGATTTTTAAAGATACTTATGAAGATCTTACAGCTGAACGCCTTGAAGAAATTATTGATGCATTTGAAGCAGGTAAAGGTTCTGAGATAGCGGTTGGTCCGCAAAATAGTCGTAAATCGTCGGAACCGATTAGTGGTTTAACTTCTCTTATTGATGAGGAGAAAGAAAAAAAGATCTCTCAAGTCTTCACCAAAAAAGGATAAGGAAAGAATGGGAACATAATTAAGTATTTTTCTTGAGAAAATATTTTATTATTCTACCCATGATGGCAACATTTAACGAAAAGTAAGAAGTCTTGAAAAGGTATTTGAAAATTGCATTTGAGGAAAAGCGGAAAATGCTATGGGTAATAGAAAAAAAGGTGGGGTATGCTAGCTGATAAAGATCGTATCTTCACTAATATTTATGGTTTAAAAGACAAATCATTAAAGGCTGCGATGTTGCGTGGGCATTGGAATGGTCTGAAAGAGATGATTGACAAAGGTCGTGATTGGATCATTGATGAAGTGAAGGCATCAGGTTTACGCGGTCGTGGTGGTGCTGGCTTTCCTACTGGAATGAAGTGGTCCTTTATGCCAAAGCAGAATGATGGGCGTCCTCATTATTTGGTTGTCAATGCCGATGAATCTGAACCTGGAACTTGTAAAGACCGTGATATTTTACGTCATGACCCCCATACTTTGATTGAAGGATGTGCAATCGCTACTTTTGCTATGGGAGCTAATGTTGCTTTTATTTATATTCGTGGTGAATATATTCGTGAACGTGAAGCGCTTCAAGCTGCCGTTGATGAATGCTATGATGCGGGTTTACTTGGCAAAAAAACGAAATATGGGCATGCTTGTGATATTGTTATTCATCATGGAGCGGGTGCTTATATTTGTGGTGAAGAAACGGCTCTTCTTGAAAGTCTTGAGGGAAAAAAGGGACAACCTCGGCTTAAACCACCATTTCCTGCCAATATGGGGATTTATGGCTGTCCAACAACAGTAAATAATGTAGAGTCTATTGCCGTTGTTCCAACGATTTTGCGGCGGGGTGCTTCGTGGTTTTCATCAATCGGACGAGCAAATAATGTTGGAACGAAATTATTTATGGTTTCAGGGCATGTTAATGCACCTTGTACATTTGAAGATGCTCTTGGTGTTTCATTCCGTGAGTTAATTGAAAAACATACGGGTGGTGTTCGTGGTGGATGGAATAATCTTTTAGCAGTTATTCCAGGGGGGGCTTCTTGTCCAGTCGTTCGTGGTGAGGATATGATCGATGCAATCATGGATTTTGATGGGATGCGAGATGTCGGGTCTTCTTTTGGCACAGGGGGAATGATTGTTATGGATAAATCAACCGATATTATCAAGGCAATTTGGCGTATAGCTGCTTTTTTCAAGCACGAGAGTTGTGGTCAGTGTACACCGTGTCGTGAGGGGACGGGGTGGATGATGCGTCTTTTAGGGCGTATGGTTGAGGGAAGAGCGCAAAAACGCGAGATTGATCTTTTGTTTGAAGTATCTAAACAGGTTGAAGGACACACTATTTGTGCTCTTGGTGATGCTGCCGCATGGCCTGTACAAGGGTTGATACGTAATTTTCGTCCGGAAATCGAGCGTAGAATTGATGAATACACGCGAAATGTAGTCCAAAGCAAAAATATTGCTTTAGAAGCAGTGGGATAGAAAATTTTTTAAAGAGCAACCGAATGCAAATTTTAAGTGGGTTATCCGCAGGTTGGATGGGTGATGATAAATATCAAAGTTGATGGCAAAGAGATTGAAGTTCCTGATTACTACACGTTGCTTCAGGCCGCTGAAGCGGCGGGTGTTGAAGTGCCACGTTTTTGTTTTCATGAATCTTTGTCAATTGCTGGAAATTGTCGTATGTGTTTAGTTGAGGTTAAGGGTGGTCCTCCAAAACCTCAGGCTTCTTGTGCTATGGGGGTTCGTGATTTACGATTAGGGCCTAACGGTGAAGCACCTGAGATTTTTACCAATACGACGATGGTAAAAAAGGCACGTGAAGGTGTTATGGAATTTCTTCTCATTAATCATCCTTTGGATTGTCCAGTGTGTGATCAAGGGGGGGAATGTGATCTTCAAGATCAAGCAATGCTTTATGGACGAGATTGCTCTCGTTATACAGAAAATAAGCGTGCTGTAGAAGATAAATATATTGGACCTCTTGTCAAAACTGTTATGACACGGTGTATTCATTGTACACGGTGTGTTCGTTTTACAACGGAAGTCGCAGGTATTTCTGAGCTTGGTTTGATCGGTCGTGGTGAAGATGCTGAAATTACGACGTATCTTGAAAAAGCTATGACATCTGAATTACAGGGAAACGTTATTGATCTTTGTCCTGTAGGAGCTTTAACTTCAAAACCTTATGCGTTTCATGCCCGTCCGTGGGAATTGGTAAAAACGGAATCGATTGATGTGATGGATGCCCTTGGTAGTGCGATCCGTATTGATAGCCGTGGCCGTGAAGTTATGCGGATTATGCCGCGTACGAATGAAGATGTAAATGAGGAATGGATTTCTGA
Source organism: Bartonella sp. CM120XJJH (assembly GCF_042194715.1). Classification (NCBI taxonomy): domain Bacteria; kingdom Pseudomonadati; phylum Pseudomonadota; class Alphaproteobacteria; order Hyphomicrobiales; family Bartonellaceae; genus Bartonella; species Bartonella sp. CM120XJJH. The sequence goes on from NZ_JBHINE010000005.1 coordinate 9,502, forward strand.
TAAAACGCGTTTTATTTGGGATGGATTGCGCACTCAGCGGCTTGATAGGCCATATGTACGCAAAGATGGAAAGCTTCAGCCTGTCAGTTGGACAGAAGCTTTTGCAAAAATTAAAATGGTAATCTCTAAAATTTTTCCAGAAAAAATTGGAGCCATTGCTGGAGATCTTGCATCTGTTGAGGAAATGTATGCCCTTAAAGCATTATTGAGCTCTTTGGGCTCAACACTTTTTGATTGTCGCCAAAGAGGGGGGGCTTTATCGCCTGAGTTTGGGCGTTCGAGTTATATTTTTAATCCGACGATTGCAGGTATTGAACAGGCTGATGCATTGCTTATTGTGGGATCTAATCCACGTCATGAAGCGGCTGTTTTAAATGCACGTATTTTAAAGCGCCAACGGATGGGAAATTTTCCTATTGCATTAATTGGAGAGAAAGTCGATTTACGTTATCCTTATTCTTATCTTGGATCTGGAAGTGATACATTAACAACACTTCTTCGTGGAGAAGATGTTTTTTTTAATGTCTTAAAAGAAGCGAAGAGACCCCTTATTCTTATCGGAGAGGGAGCGGTTTCAGGAAATGAAGGTTTATCTGTTTTAAAAAGTCTTGCTAAATTAGCTGATAATATTGGTGCTCTTAGTGAGACATGGAATGGGTTTGGGGTTCTTCATAATGCTGCATCGATTGTTGGAGGGTTGGACATAGGCTTTACTTCTAAGCTTGGGGTTGCAAATATACTTAAAACCTGTGAAGTTTTATTTTTGCTTGGTGCTGATGAAGTGGAATTAGCCAATACAAAAGCTTTTACAGTTTATATTGGTAGTCATGGTGATAATGGTGCACATGCTGCTGATGTTATTTTGCCTGCATCTGCTTACACTGAAAAATCAGGGCTTTATGTGAATACAGAAGGACGTGTTCAAATGACAAATCGGGCTGGTTTTGCTCCAGGTGAAGCAAAAGAAGATTGGGCTATCTTGCGTGCTTTATCGGATATTTTAGGACAAAGGCTCCCTTTTGATTCTCTTTCTCAATTAAGGCAATGCTTGTTTAATGATTATCCACACCTTTGTGCTGTTGATGATATAGTGCCTTCTGATATAAGTGGTCTTAAGGCACTTGGTTCAAAAATGGTTTCTCTAGAGAGTCAAACATTTACTTCTATGGTTAAAGACTTTTATTTAACAAATCCGATAGCACGTGCTTCTGCTGTTATGGCTGAATGTTCATCTCTTGCAAAAAACCACGCTACGCAAACTGTTAAAGTAAGGGCAAAGGAAAAGGAATAATGATGTATGATTTCTTTATGACTTGGCTGTTGCCATTACTCATTATAATCGGAAAAACACTTCTTCTTTTGGTTGTTCTTTTAATCTTAGTTGCTTATCTTCTTTACGCAGACAGAAAGATTTGGGCCGCCGTACAATTGCGTCGTGGACCAAACGTTGTTGGTCCATGGGGTTTGTTACAGTCTTTTGCAGATTTAATTAAATTTGTTGTTAAAGAGCCTATTATTCCTGCAGGTGCAAATAAGGGTGTTTTTCTTTTGGCTCCTTTTGTTTCAGCGACACTTGCTTTATCAACTTGGGCTGTTATTCCAGTCAATGAGGGCTGGGAGGTTGCGAAGATTAATGTTGGCTTGCTTTATATTTTAGCTATTTCATCTCTTGAGGTTTATGGTGTTATTATGGGGGGATGGGCATCAAATTCAAAATATCCTTTCTTAGGAGCTCTTCGTTCGGCGGCACAAATGGTTTCTTATGAAGTTTCCATTGGTTTTGTGCTTGTGACTGTCATTTTAATAAGTGGTTCGTTGGATCTCACAACAATTGTTCATAAACAAAGTTCTGGAATTGGTACAACTCTTGGTCTTCCTTTTAACAGTTTTCTCGATTGGAATTGGTTGGTCCTTTTCCCAATGTTTATTATATTTTTTATTTCTGCGCTCGCAGAGACAAACCGTCCTCCATTCGATTTGGTGGAAGCAGAATCTGAACTTGTAGCTGGTCATATGGTAGAATATTCTTCAACGCCTTACATGCTCTTCTTTCTAGGTGAATATGTTGCGATTGTTTTAATGTGCGCATTAACAACCATTCTATTTTTGGGCGGTTGGTTGCCTCCCTTAGATGTTTGGTGGCTTAACTGGGTTCCTGGTATCATTTGGTTTGTTTTAAAAGTCTGTTTTGTATTTTTTTGGTTTGCTATGGTTAAAGCATTTGTTCCACGTTATCGCTATGATCAGCTCATGCGGCTTGGTTGGAAGGTTTTTCTTCCTCTCTCACTAGCAATGGTTGTGATAACTGCTGCTTTTTTAAAGTTTACGGATTTCGTTTAAGAGGAGATTTTACGATGTCAGGTTTTATTCAGGCGGCAAAGTCACTTCTTCTATTGGAATTTGTGAGTGCTTTTTTCTTAGCTATGCGTCAATTTTTTTCACCAAAGCCCACGATTAATTATCCTTATGAAAAAGGTTTTGTATCTCAACGTTTTCGCGGTGAACATGCATTGCGTCGCTATCCAAATGGTGAAGAACGGTGTATTGCTTGTAAATTATGTGAAGCAATTTGTCCTGCTCAAGCGATTACAATTGAAGCTGGACCGCGGCGCAATGATGGTACGCGTAGAACTGTCCGTTATGATATAGACATGGTTAAGTGTATCTACTGTGGTTTTTGTCAAGAGGCTTGTCCGGTTGAAGCTATTGTCGAAGGTCCAAATTTTGAGTTTGCGACGGAAACACGTGAAGAACTTTATTATGATAAAGAAAAGCTTTTATTGAATGGAGATCGCTGGGAGCGAGAAATTGCTCGAAATATATTGATGGATGCGCCTTATCGCTAAGTGTATCGTTAAATGAGGTGTCGGATATTTTTCCGATAAATTGTAATCTGGTATGAAGTTTATACCAATTGTTTGAATAATTAAGGAGAAGCCTATGCTAACAGATCTAGCGGCGGCATTTTTCTATTTGTTTGCTTTTATTATGCTAACAAGTGCAGTTATTGTTATTACGGCACGCAATCCAGTGCATTCTGTTTTGTTTTTAATTCTCGCATTTTTTAATGCCGCAGCTTTATTTTTGCTTGCAGGAGCAGAGTTTTTAGGGCTTATTCTGCTTGTTGTGTATGTTGGAGCTGTCGCTGTTTTATTTTTGTTTGTCGTTATGATGCTTGACGTTGATTTTGCTGAGTTAAAGAGTGGAACTCTTCGGTATGCTCCTATTGGAGCTCTTATTGGTGTTATTATTGCTGTAGAATTGATTGTTGTTTTTGTGAGTAGCTATTTTTCTCCAGTATTGAGAACGCATGTTACGCAACCAATGCCAGATTTAGCGCAGCGAACAAATACACAAGCATTAGGTGATATTCTCTATACGGATTATGTTTTCTATTTTCAAATTGCTGGAATGATTTTATTGGTTGCAATGATTGGGGCTATTGTTTTAACACTTCGTCATAAATTAGGAGTAAAGCGGCAGTCTATTGCGGAGCAAGTTTCTAGAACGGTAGAAAGTGCCATTGAAATCAAACAAGTTGAATCAGGCAAAGGTATGTAAGGGGGGCTATGTAGATGTATATTGATATTACACATTATCTCACTGTTTCTGCTTTGATGTTTACAATTGGTATTGCTGGAATTTTTCTCAACAGAAAAAACGTGATTATTATCTTGATGTCCATTGAGCTTATATTGCTTTCAGTTAATCTCAATTTTGTTGCATTTTCAGCATTTCTTCATGATCTCGTTGGTCAGATATTCGCTTTATTTGTTTTAACCGTAGCAGCTGCTGAAGCTGCCATTGGTTTAGCAATTCTGGTCGTTTTTTTCCGTAATCGTGGTTCCATTGCGGTTGAAGATGTTAATGTAATGAAAGGCTAACCAGTGATGTATTATACAATTGTCTTTCTTCCGCTTTTGGGTTTTTTAATTGCTGCACTAGGTGGAAAAACGATAGGAGATCGTGCGAGTGAATTGATAACATGTAGCTTTATGGTTGTTGTTGCCATATTATCGTGGATAGCATTTTTCAGTGTTGCACTTGGTCATGTTCCAGCGATTGATGTATTGGTATTACATTGGCTTGACGTTGATGGTTTAACTTTTGATTGGGCTTTGCATATTGATACATTAACAGCTGTTATGCTTATTGTTGTAAATAGTGTTTCGGCATTAGTGCATATTTATTCAATTGGTTATATGCACCATGACCCTTCAAGGTCTCGTTTTTTTTCTTATCTTTCTTTGTTTACATTTATGATGCTTATGTTGGTGACCTCCAATAATTTGATCCAGATGTTTTTTGGATGGGAAGGTGTGGGGCTTGCTTCTTATTTACTTATTGGTTTTTGGTTTCAGCGCGATTCTGCTAATAAGGCTGCAATGAAAGCTTTTGTAGTTAACCGTGTTGGAGATTTTGGTTTTCTCTTAGGAATATTTAGTATTTTTGTTTTATTCCAATCGGTTGATTTTGCCTCTATTTTTGCAAAAGCTGCAAATAATAGCTTTATACAAAATATGACATTTTTAGGTTGGCAATTTGATGGGCAGACGGCAATTACCATTACATGTCTTTTATTATTTATTGGTGCGATGGGAAAATCAGCACAATTTCTTTTACATACTTGGCTGCCTGATGCAATGGAAGGTCCAACCCCTGTATCAGCGCTGATTCATGCCGCTACAATGGTAACGGCTGGTGTTTTTATGGTTGCGCGTATGTCGCCAATTTTTGAACTTTCTTCGACTGCTTTGACCGTGATTATTATTGTTGGTGCAACAACAGCGTTTTTTGCAGCAACTGTGGGGTTGGTGCAGAATGATATTAAGCGTGTTATTGCTTATTCTACATGCTCTCAACTTGGTTATATGTTTGTGGCATTAGGTGTTGGAGCTTATGGCGCTGCTGTCTTTCATCTTTTTACGCATGCTTTTTTTAAAGCCTTATTGTTTCTTGGTGCAGGTTCTGTGATTCATGCTGTATCTGATGAACAAGATATGCGAAAAATGGGTGGGTTACGCAAACATATAAAGGTTACATATTGGATGATGATGGTCGGGACCATTGCATTGACCGGTGTTGGAATTCCAGGAACACTTTTCGGGACTGCAGGTTTTTTCTCAAAAGATGCGATTATAGAGTCTGCTTTTGCATCCCATAATATTGCTTCAGGATATGCTTTTTATCTTCTTGTTTTTGCTGCCTTTTTAACAAGTTTCTATTCATGGCGGCTTATCTTTATGACATTCCATGGTAAACCACGGGCAACAGTTGATGTTATGCATCATGTTCATGAATCGCCCCCAGTTATGTTGATTCCACTCTTTCTTTTATCTATTGGAGCAATATTTTCTGGTGTCGTTTTCCAACCTTACTTTTTTGGTGACTTGTATAATTCTTTTTGGAAGGGAGCATTATTTACAAGCAGCCATAATCACATTCTTCATGATGCCCACCATGTTTTTAATTGGGTAAAATGGTCGCCATTTATAGCGATGGTTCTTGGGTTTCTCTTAGCTTATTTATTTTATGTTTCTCTTCCATCTCTTCCCAAGAAAATGGTTCGTATTATGCCAAGAGCATATAACTTCCTTTACCAAAAATGGTATTTCGATCAATTATATAACTTTTTGTTTGTTCGTCCTACCTTTAGAATTGGTTCTTTTCTTTGGAAAGTGGGAGACGGTAAGATTATTGATGGTTTAGGTCCTAATGGTATCGCAGCGCGTGTTGTTGATATTACAAATAGAGTTGTTAGAATGCAAACAGGCTATCTTTACCACTATGCATTTGCAATGCTTATCGGTGTTGCATTACTCATTACATGGATGATGATCGGGGGCGTAAACTAATGACCGATTGGCCTATTCTTTCTACGGTTACATTTTTGCCACTTGTTGGTGTGCTTCTGATTTTGTTTATCAAAGATGATAGTGAAGTAGCACGCCATAATATACGTAATGTCGCATTTTTTACGACTCTATTTGTTTTTATTATTTCTTTAATTATTTGGGTAGGATTTGATTCTAGTAACCCAAATTTTCAAATGGTTGAAAAATCCAGTTGGTTAGGGGGGGGCATTAGCTATCATATGGGGGTTGATGGTATTTCTATTCTTTTTGTTGTTCTCTCGGCTTTCCTTTTGCCTTTCTGTATTTTAGCAAGTTGGGAGAATGTTAAAGAGAGATTAAAGGCTTATATGATTGCGTTTCTTCTTCTAGAAGTTGCGATTATTGGCGTTTTTTGTGCTCTTGATGCAATGCTGTTCTATGTTTTTTTTGAAGGCAGTCTCATTCCAATGTTTATCATTATAGGTGTATGGGGTGGAGCACGTCGTGTTTATGCAAGTATAAAGTTTTTTTTATATACTTTACTTGGTTCAGTGCTTATGCTGGTTGCTCTTATGGCTATGTATTGGCAGGCTGGGACACTTGATATACCAACTTTACTCAATTACCAGTTTCCTGCTCATATGCAAATATGGTTATGGCTTGCATTTTTTGCTTCTTTCGCAGTTAAAATGCCAATGTGGCCGGTTCATACATGGCTCCCTGATGCTCACGTAGAAGCACCGACAGCGGGTTCCGTTATTTTAGCTGGTGTCTTACTCAAATTAGGTGGGTATGGTTTTCTTCGTTTTTCTTTGCCTATGTTTCCTATCGCTTCAGCGGATTTTGCACCTTTGATTTTTACATTATCGCTTATCGCTATTATTTATACGTCATTGGTCGCACTTGTTCAAAATGACATCAAAAAACTTATTGCTTATTCTTCAATAGCGCATATGGGATATGTGACAATGGGTATTTTTGCTGCGAATGAACAAGGGATACAAGGGGCTATTTATCAGATGCTATCCCATGGAATTGTTTCAGCAGCGTTGTTTCTTTGTGTTGGGGTTATTTATGATCGCTTGCATACACGTGAAATTTCAGCGTTTGGTGGTTTAGTGAATAATATGCCTAAATATGCTGTCGTTTTCTTAATTTTCACTATGGCAAATATTGGTTTGCCTGGAAGCTCAGGATTTTTGGGTGAATTTTTAACCTTAATAGGTGTTTTTCAAGTCAATAAATTGGTTGTTGTTTTAGCAACAACAGGTGTTATCTTATCGGCAGCCTATGCCCTTTATCTTTATCGGCGTGTGGTTTTTGGTTCCTTGGATAAAGAGAATTTAAAAGTATTAATAGATCTTTCTTTAAGAGAAAAATTCCTCCTCTATCCAATGGTTATTCTTACAATATTCTTTGGTATCTATCCAACGCCTATTCTTAAGGCAACGGCGTTTTCCGTAGAAACCCTCATCAATAAACTGCACTAGATAAGGGAAGAATGCACATGCAAACTGAAATAATAGCGCAATTAGTCTTAATTCTTCCAGAGCTTTTAATTGCATTAGGAGCTGTCGTGTTGCTTATGATTGGTGTTTATTCCAATACACGTGCTTCTTTAACAGTGACAGGTTTAGCCATGGCGATTCTTATGGCAACCATTATTATTCTTATAGTTTTTCCGAAAAATGGTTCATTTCAAACCAATGCGCTTATTATAGATTCTTTCGGTCGTTATATGAAAATTTTAATGCTTATTGGTGCACTCTTTTCTCTTATCATGTCTGTTGGTTTTGCTAATGCACAAAAGTTTAATATATTTGAATTTCCAGTGCTTGTTCTTTTAGCAACCCTTGGAATGATGTTTATGATTTCAGCGGGTAACATGCTGTCGCTTTATATGGGGTTAGAACTGCAGTCTTTAGCTTTATATGTTTTAGCAGCGATTAATCGTAATAATGTAAAATCTTCTGAAGCCGGCATAAAATACTTTGTTTTAGGAGCATTATCTTCAGGGTTGCTGCTTTATGGTATTTCTTTACTTTATGGTTTTACCGGTCAAATTGGTTTTCACGAAATTGCTCTTGTTTTAAAAGGCAAAAATGTACAATTGGGGGTCATTTTTGGAATTGTCTTTATTTTAGCTGGTTTGGCTTTCAAAATCTCTGCTGTTCCATTTCATATGTGGACACCTGATGTTTATGAAGGAGCGCCAACACCGATTACAGCATTTTTTGCTGGTGCCCCTAAAGTTGCTGCAATGGCTTTAATCATCCGTATTATTGTGATGACCTTTATTCCCCTAGGGCGTGTTGATAATTTGATGCCTGCATGGCAACAAATTTTGATCTTCATGGCGATTGCATCAATGATACTGGGTGCATTTGCTGCAATTGGTCAAAATAATATTAAGCGTTTGATGGCTTATTCGTCGATCAGTCATATGGGCTATGCACTTGTTGGTTTATCTGCTGGAGATATGCTAGGAATAAAAAGTGTTATTCTTTATATGACGATTTATCTTGGAATGACGATTGGCTCGTTTGCTTTTATTCTTGGAATGCGTTCTCAGAATGGCAATGTTGAAAATATTTATGATCTTTCAGGGTTAGTAAAGACAAATCCGTTTATGGCTATTGTGATGACAATACAGCTGTTCTCTTTAGCAAGCATACCTCCTATGGCTGGTTTTTTTGGGAAGTGGTATACATTTTCTGCGGCTGTCCACGCTGGACTTACTCCACTTGCTGTCGTTGGGATGATAGCATCTGTCGTTGGGGCTTTTTACTATTTGCGAGTCATTAAAATTATGTGGTTTGATGATGCAAAAGCGCATTTTGTTGCTTTATCGAATGAGCTTCAATTTTGTCTTGGTCTTTCTGCATTGTTTATTTTATTTTACGCGTTTTTTGGAGTTTGGTTCGCTGAGCTAGCAGAAAAAGCAGCAGCAGCATTGTTTTAATGAATATGGTTTATACTTTATCAGATTTTGCACAAAAACAGGGATACACTATTGAAGCGTACGATAGTGTTGATTCAACAAATCTCATTGCACAACGAAAAGCACAAGCTGGTCATCAAGGTAATCTTTGGATTGTTGCACAAGAACAATCACAGGGAAGAGCAAGAAGAGGGAGGACTTGGTCTAGTCCAAAAGGAAACCTTTATTCTAGTCTTTTATTAATTGATGATATTGTTCATCAAACTGCAGCTCAACTTGGTTTTGTTGCTGGAGTAAGTGTGGCAGAGGCAATAAAACAATTGATAGAAGAGGACAAGCAGACAAACAATATTGTGAGTTTAAAATGGCCAAACGATATTTTGCTCAGAGGAGCAAAAAGTTCTGGAGTTTTGCTTGAGATTTTAAAATTGTCATCACAACAATATGCCTTGGTTATTGGTATTGGAATAAATGTGAAATATAATTATGAAGATGCACCCTATCCCACTTCAAGCTTAAAGAATATCGGTTTGCATATTGAAGCAGAACAATTATTTACGGTTTTGACGGACTGTTTTTCTAAAAATTACTTTCTTTGGAAACAACCAAAAGGATGTGAAACAATCCGAAAAAAATGGCTTTTATATTCTGCTCACCTTGGGCAACATGTCAAAGTGGTGAATGATGAAAAAGTCATTGAGGGTGTTTTTGATGGTCTTGATAGTGATTTTAACTGCATTATAAAGCAAAAAAATGGTCAGATAGCCGTTATAACAGCTGGAGATGTTCATTTTGGTTCTGCTGCTTCTATTAATGCAGGTCGTTATTAAAAAATTATTTTACCATCAGATGCCTTAATGATTTTGGGAGATGTTTATGGTTGCAGCCAATAAGAATGAATTTGTTTTTTTACCTCTGGGAGGTGTAGGTGAAATAGGGATGAATTTAGCTGCTTACGGATTTGGTCCCAAAAATCTTCGTGAATGGCTGCTGGTTGATATGGGGATTAGTTTTGCTGGTTCTGAATTACCAGGAGTTGATCTTGTTTTGCCTGATATTCGTTTTTTAGAAAGTGAAAAACATAATATACGGGGTCTTGTTTTAACGCATGCACATGAAGATCATTATGGGGCCGTTCTTGATTTATGGCCAAAGTTACAAGTGCCAATTTATTGTACGCCTTTTACGGCAGGATTATTGGAAACTAAAAAACAATTAGATTTTGAATCTCAAAAAATTTTACTCAATATTTTTCAAGCTGGTGATTGTTTTCAGGTAGGTGCCTTTGCTGTAGAGGCTATAGCTGTTAACCATTCAATACCAGAATCTGTATCTTTAGCAATTACAACCTCTTTGGGAACTGTGATTCATACGGGTGATTGGAAAATTGATCACACTCCTTCACTCGGGGCTGTGACGGATGAAAAAAGATTTCGTGCTTTAGGCAAAAAAAGTGTTTTAGCATTACTTTGTGATTCCACAAATGCATGTCGGGATGGTATATCTCCATCAGAGCAGCAGGTTCAAGCCAGTCTTTCTGAGATTATTTCCAAAGCTGAAGGGCGCGTTGCAATAGCAACTTTTTCTTCTAATATTGGTCGGATACGTTCTATTGCTCTTGCAGCTGAAGCTGCTGGACGTAAGGTGCTTGTCATTGGGCGTTCCCTTAAGCGAAGTATTATGGTTGCACAAGAGCTTGGTTATATGAATGGTTTAGCGCCATTTGTAACGGAAGATGATTATGGTTACATCTCGCGAAAAGATCTTGTTTTAATTGTCACAGGGAGCCAAGGTGAGCCGTGTGCTGCTTTGGCTAAACTATCACGTGATGGAATGAGAAATATTGCACTTTCTGCTGGTGATACCGTTATTTATTCATCACGAAGTATTCCAGGAAACGAAAAGGCGATTATTGAGGTACAAAATCGTTTCATTGATTTGGGTATTGAAATTATCACGAATGAAGATGCACTTGTTCATGTTTCAGGCCATCCCCGTCGTTCAGAACTTTTACAGATGTATGATTGGGTAAAGCCACAGATACTTGTTCCTGTACATGGGGAAGCAATACATCTTAAGGCTCAGGCAACTTTAGCGCGTCAAGCGGGTATTAAAATTGTTACAGATATCAGAAATGGACATATGTTACGTTTTGCACCAGAGCCTGTAGAAGTTGTTGATCAAGTTCCTGTCGGCCGCATCTATAAGGATGGTTGCCTAATTGGAGATGAAGATGAATTAGGGATTCGTGAACGTCGCAAACTAAGTTATGCTGGTCATGTTACTATTTCTCTCCATATAAATAGTAAGAATGAATTATTAGGGGATATAGGTCTAACAACATTCGGGTTACCTGAAAGTAATGGAAAGGGGAAAAGTTTAAAAGATATTCTTTTAGATATTGTAGAAAATACAGTTTATAATATCCCACGCATGAAACAGAAAAATAATGAACTTATTCGAGAAGCAACACGACGTGCTGTGAGAGCGGCTGTTCATGAAATTTGGCAAAAAAAACCTATCTGTACAGTTTTTTTACATCGGTCAAAATAAAAGAACTTTCATATTACGTTATTTAAAAAGAAAAGAGCATTTTTATTTTTTTCTAAATAAGAAAAATAGAGAATAAAGCACAATAAATTTTTAAATGATAAGATCGTTATATTTGCAAGTATTCAGAATGCGGCTATAGATGAGTAGAGGGTGTGATAAATTGTTCCGATATGATAGGTCTGATTAGGAGTTAATTATTTCAATGCGTCTTTCTCAATATTTCCTTCCACTTTTAAAAGAGAATCCTAAAGAAGCAGAAATTGTTTCTCATCGCTTCATGTTACGCGCTGGAATGATTCGACAACAAACATCAGGAATTTATTCTTGGCTTCCTTTGGGAAAAAAAGTGCTTGATAAAGTTTGTAAAATTATTCGTGAAGAGCAAGAACGTGCGGGTGCAATAGAAATATTGATGCCTACAATTCAGTCTGCTGATCTTTGGCGTGAAAGCGGTCGTTATGATGATTATGGTTTGGAAATGCTTCGCATTAAAGATCGTCAAAAGCGTGATTTACTTTATGGTCCAACCAATGAAGAAATGGTAACAGATATTTTTCGCTCATATGTTCGTTCTTATAAAGATCTTCCGCTTAATTTGTATCATATTCAATGGAAATTTCGTGATGAAATTCGTCCACGTTTTGGTGTGATGCGGGCACGAGAATTTTTAATGAAAGATGCTTATTCTTTTGATCTTGATTATGAAGGCTCTAAAACATCTTATAATCGTATGTTTGTTGCTTATTTACGCACTTTTTCTCGCCTTGGCTTAAAAGCAATTCCTATGCGTGCAGATACAGGTCCAATAGGGGGGAAACTCAGTCATGAATTTATCATTTTGGCTGAAACGGGAGAGAGCGCTATCTTCTGTGATAAACAATTTCTTGAACTTATCGTTCCCGATAGTTCAATTGATTTTAGTGATAAAGCTGCTTTAGATGATATTGTTAAACAATGGACATCTTTTTATGCAGCAACGGAAGAAATGCATAATGAAGAGGAGTGGGCTAAAGTTTCTGATCATAATCGTCTTTCAGCGCGTGGTATTGAAGTCGGACATATTTTCCACTTTGGCACGAAATATTCTGCTCCAATGGGAGCAAAAGTTATGGGACAAGATGGAAAAGAGCATGTGGTTTCTATGGGATCTTACGGTATTGGACCTTCACGTCTTGTTGCGGCCGCTATTGAGGCTTCTCATGATGAAAATGGTATTATTTGGCCAAAGTCGATGGCACCGTTTGATTTTGGAATTATCAATATGAAACCCGATGATGAAAAATGCACACAGGTGTGTGAGTTTCTCTATCAGGGATTAAAGGAGGTTGGTTTTGATCCGTTATTAGATGATAGAAATGAACGTCCTGGATCAAAATTTGCAACAATGGATTTGATTGGTTTGCCAACGCAAGTCATTGTTGGTCCTAACAGCATTGCACAAAATGAAGTTGAAATTAAAGATCGCAAAACAGGAATAAAAAAATCTCTAAAGGTTGAAGATGTGCTCAGCCAACTTTCTATAATTTAATAGGAAATGTTATGAAGAGGCTGAAAAACAAATGGTTTTCATCTTATGAGTGGATGATCGCTTTTCGTTATATGATCCCCAATAAAAAACATGTCGTTGCATCTGTTATTTCAATTATTTCTCTTATTGGGATTATGTTGGGCGTATTTGCTCTGGTTGTTGTTATGGCGGTGATGAATGGCTTTCGTACAGAACTTCTCAATCGTATTCTTGGTATGAATGGGCATCTTATTATTCAAACAGTTGATTCTGGTTTTTCTGATTATAAGACTCTTATTTCTTCTTTAGAAACTACAAACGGTGTGAAGTTTGCTTTACCTGTTATTGAAGGTCAAGCGCTTGTTCAAGGTGAAGTTCAAGGTGGCTCTGGCGCATTAGTTCGTGGTATGCGCAAACAAGATCTAGAAAAGCTTAAAACAGTCTCTCAAAACATTAAATTAGGATCGATTTCTCGGTTTGATCAAGAAGAAGGTGTTGCAATTGGAAGTGGCTTAGCAGAAAAATTGGGACTGACAGTTGGAAGAGATATTCGTATTATTACTCCAGATGGTGATGAGACTCCTTTTGGTGTTACCCCACGTGTGAAAGCTTATAAAGTCGTTGCTATTTTTGAAGTTGGTATGTCTGAATATGATTCAATATTTATCTTTATGCCTCTCCATGAAGCACAAATGTTTTTTAATTTGGGAGATAAGGTTCAGTCTTTAGAATTATTTCTAAATGATCCGGATGCTGTTGATCAAATAAAACCTGTTGTAGAAAAAGCAGTTGATCAACAGGTCTATTTAATTGATTGGCGGACACGCAATCAGGCTTTTTTTTCAGCCTTACAGATTGAACGAAATGTTATGTTTTTCATTCTTTCTCTAATTGTTCTTGTTGCTGCTTTAAATATTATTTCAGGGTTGATTATGCTTGTAAAAGATAAAAGTCATGATATTGCAATTTTACGCACGATGGGGGCTCAACAGAGTGCGATTTTGCGTATATTTATCATTACAGGGATGATGATTGGTTTTATTGGAACTATATTGGGTTTAGTTTTAGGTGTTATCGCGACCGCGAATATTAATCATATCCAAGACTTTATATCTTGGTTATTTAATGTCGACGTTTTTAATCCTCAACTTTATTTTTTAACAAAATTGCCTGCACAAATTGAGTGGAAACAGACCATCTTGGTTGCTATGATGGCTTTATTCTTGTCGTTTCTTGCTGCTCTCATTCCGGCATGGCGTGCTGCTAAGCTAGATCCTGTACAAGCTTTGAGGTATGAATAATGACAGCTATTTTAGAGCTTGTAGAGATTGAAAGACGCTTTTTTGAGAGTCATAAACCGCTCATTGTTTTAGATAAAGCGAATTTTATTCTTAATCGTGGAGAGCTTGTCGCACTTGTTGCACCATCTGGTGCTGGAAAATCAACACTTCTTCATATTGCTGGATTATTAGAAAAACCAACAGCTGGTGATGTGATGTTACGGGGGGTTTCTTGTGCAAAGCGCTCTGATAGTGAGCGAACAGCTATAAGACGAAATGATATTGGTTTTGTTTATCAATTTCATCATTTACTTCCAGAGTTTACGGCGTTAGAAAATGTCATGATACCGCAAATGATAGCAGGATTAAAAAAATCCATAGCAGAAGATCGTGCCCGCAAATTATTGACGTATCTGCGTGTTTCTCATCGTGCTGATCATCGTCCCTCAGAGTTATCGGGAGGAGAACAACAACGTGTTGCTATTGCACGTGCCGTAGCAAATGGCCCTTCGGTTCTTTTAGCTGATGAACCTACAGGAAATCTTGATCCCGTAACTGCAGCTTACGTCTTTCAAGCTTTATCTATCCTTGTTCGTCAATCTGGTCTTTCTGCTCTTATTGCAACACATAATTACGCTTTGGCTAAGCAAATGCATCGACGAATTACACTTAAAGAACAAAAAATTATAGAACTTCCTTAAAAGCAAGGTAAAAATTTTATACGATTAATTGAATAGTTTATATTACTTTATTCAAGGAGATTTTTTAATGACAGTTTTTGTCGTTGACAAAAATCAATTAGATGTGCGTCGTCGTCGATTGATTTTTCGTGCATGGCATCGCGGTATTCGTGAAATGGATCTCATTTTTGGACATTATGTCGATGCTCATATTACTGGAATGAATGATAAAACGCTCTCTGAACTTGAGTATATTATGTCTTTTGATGATCGTGATTTACTCACATGGATTACTGGAGAAATTTCGCCACCCTCTGAAGTTGATAGTCCACTTTTTCGTGATATTGCCAATTATCGTACTTGCTTAAGTTATTAATCCCGATGCCTATATTTAAAAAAATTGTTATTCCCAAAAATAATTCTGTTCGTATGATTTTAGATGGAGTTATTGATGGATTTGAAGCCTTTGCGCTTGCTAAATTAAGTTCAGAAATTGCACAAGGTAAACCGCTCATCTATGTTGTCCGCGACGGAACAAAAATTGTGCATTTACAACAAGTTTTAAATTTTATTGAGCCCAATTTACCCGTACTTCAATTTCCTGCATGGGATTGTTTGCCTTATGATCGTGTATCACCAGGAATTGCTGTTATGGCACGTCGACTATCAGCATTGGCACACATAGCAAATTTACGTAAAGATCCACATCCTACAATTATATTAACAACAGCAAATGCGATTATGCAAAAGTTGCCTCCTCGTGAAATGATAGAAGCTCAGCTTATTCACGCATGTGTTGGCCAGCGCAATAACATGGGAAATCTTATTCAATTTCTAGAAACCAATGGTTTTGAACGCGTTACGGTTGTCCGTGATGTTGGTGAGTTTGCTGTAAGAGGAGGAATACTTGATATCTTTTCTCCGATGGATGTTGAACCTTTACGTCTTGATTTTTTTGGAGATACCCTAGAAAGTATCCGCGTATTTGATCCAGAAAGTCAAAGGACAACAGGCCAAAAAACTGAACTTTTATTACAGGCAATGAGTGAGGTTGTTCTTACACCAGAATGCATCAGCCGTTTTAAGAGCAATTATACCCGTACATTTGGCGTATCACAAAAAAATAACATGCTTTATGAAGCAATTGCTCAAGGTCGGCGCTTTTCCGGTATGGAACATTGGCTTCCATTTTTTTATGAAAACCTTGATAGTTTTTTTGACCATTGTGGCAACGTACCGATCGTTTTTGAGCATCTTATAGAAGAAGTCTTCATTGAGCGCTATCGTCTTATTGAAGACTATTATAACGCGCGCAAAGAGCGCGAAAATGATGAAAAAAATTCTACTTCTTATCATCCAATAGATCCTAGTCTTTTTTACTTAACGCCAGAGCGTGTTTTGGAAGATGTGCAACAATCTTCACAGCGTATTGATTTTTCGCCTTTTAATATTCCACAAAGTTTAGAACAAACTGTTATTCACACCAATGTTAAACAGGGATATGATTTTGTAAAAGAGCGTAATGCGCAGGAAAAAAATGTTTTTTCAAGTGTTATTGATCATATCGCATCTTTACGTACTGCTGGTAAAAAAGTGCTTTTAGCGTGTTGGAGTGAAGGATCTCTCAATCGTTTGCTACAAGTTCTCGACGAGCATGGATTGAAAAAAATAGATGTTGTAAAATCCTTGCAAACTGTCAAAGCAACCCCACGAGATCGCATATTAGCAGCTGTTATCATGATAGAACATGGTTTTGAGGCTGAAGATTTAGCTGTTCTAGCAGAGCAAGATATCCTTGGCGATCGTTTTATAAGATCGCCAAAGCGGCGTAAAAATAATACAAATTTTATTTCTGAAATTTCTGCTTTAAATTCTGGTGATATTATTGTGCATATCGACCACGGTATTGGCCAATTTGTTGGTCTTAAAACCATCAAAACCACTGGAATTTTACGAGATTGCCTTGAAATTAGATATGCTGGAGGTGATTTACTCTTTTTACCTGTTGAAAATATTGAACTTCTCTCACGTTATGGCTCAGAAGAAACAGAGGTAACTTTAGATAAATTAGGGGGTGTTGCTTGGCAAGCACGTAAAGCTAGGCTTAAAAAACATTTATTGGAAATGGCAGGGCAATTAATCCGTATAGCTGCAGAGCGGATGACTCGTGCTGCGCCTGCTTTACTTCCACCAGTTGGACCATTTGATGAGTTTGTTGCTTGCTTTCCTTATGAAGAAACGGAAGATCAAATGAATGCAATTGATGCTGTTTTAGACGATTTAGCCTCAGGAAAGCCTATGGATCGCTTGATATGCGGTGATGTTGGTTTTGGAAAAACCGAAGTAGCTATTCGAAGTGCTTTTGTCGCAGCATTAAATGGATATCAGGTTGCTGTTGTTGTACCGACAACCTTGCTTTCACGCCAACATTACAAGACATTTATTTCGCGTTTTCAAGGATTACCGGTTAAAATTGGACATGCTTCAAGGCTTGTAAAAGCGAAAGAACTTGCACGAGTAAAAAAAGGTCTTTCAGATGGTACAATCGATATTGTCATTGGAACTCATGCATTATTAAGTGGTGCAGTTAATTTTTTACGGTTAGGCCTTCTCATCATTGATGAGGAGCAGCATTTTGGTGTCAAACACAAAGAGCGTTTAAAAGAGCTTAAAAGTGATATTCATGTTCTCACACTTTCAGCAACTCCCATACCGCGCACTTTAGGGTTAGCATTATCGGGTGTACGTGAACTTTCATTGATAACAACACCTCCCATTGATAGAATGGCGGTTCGTACTTTTATTTCACCATTTGATGCACTTGTTATACGAGAGACCCTGCTTCGAGAATACTATCGTGGTGGACAAAGTTTTTATGTTTGTCCACGTATTTCTGATTTGGCTTTTGTAGAAGAATATCTCAAAACACATGTACCAGAACTGAAATTCGTTGTAGCTCATGGACAAATGCCGGCAGGACAACTTGATGATATCATGAATGCATTTTATGATGGACAATATGATGTACTGGTCTCAACAACCATTATTGAATCAGGTCTTGACATTCCAACAGCCAATACCCTAATTGTGCATCGCGCTGAGATGTTTGGCCTTTCTGCCCTTTATCAGTTACGTGGTAGGGTAGGGCGTTCAAAACAACGTGCTTATGCTCTCTTTACATTTCCTGCTGGTAAAGTTTTAACAGCTGCTGCTGATCGTCGTCTTAAAGTTTTACAATCTCTTGACACCTTGGGGGCTGGTTTTCAATTGGCAAGCCATGACATGGATATCCGCGGTTCAGGCAATTTTTTAGGTGAAGAGCAATCAGGGCATATCAAAGAAGTTGGATTTGAACTTTATCAAAAAATGCTTGAGGATGCTGTTGCTGAATTAAAAGACGGGGAGCTAAATGAAGATAAGCAGTGGTCTCCTCAAATTTCACTTGGTACAACAGTGATGATACCAGAAAGTTTCGTGCCTGACTTGCCATTACGTATGGGGCTTTATCGTCGTTTAACAGAACTTGATGATTTAGAACAAATTGATGAATTTGCAGCGGAGTTAATTGATCGCTTTGGTCCTTTACCGCGTGAAGTTCAACATCTCCTTAAAGTCTTTTATATTAAAACATTGTGTCGAAAAGCACATGTAGAAAAATTAGATGTTGGACCAAAGGGTATTGTTATACAGTTTCGCAATAACTATTTCGCAAATAGTGTTGCTCTTGTTCAGTGGGTGGAAAAACAAGGTTCAATGGCAAAAATTCGACCAGATCAAAGTATTGCTCTCATTCGTGATTGGTTCACAGCGGATGAAAGGCTTGTTGGAGCAGCGAATATTATGACACAGCTTGTCGAAATGGCAGAACAACATTCTGTTTAAAATTTTTTATTGATTTAGAATTATTACTTATTTTTATAAAAATGAATTTATAATGAAGGAAATCCTTATATATTGATTTTGAGTTTTTGTACAATACGTATTGATACAGTGAAGAAAATAGATTAGATGGCGTAACTGCAATGAATAGCACTTGCATACAATAAGCTTCTGTAAATTTTGTAAAAAACAAAAATTTAGGTAAAGATAGCATGCTTTCTTCATTACAAAAGTTGCTAACAATCGTTTTTTTATTACTCACTTTGATACATGGCGTAAAAAACGCTTATGCTGAGTTATCTTCTGAGGAACAATACCAACATTTAAAAAACAAAAGAAAGAATATTAAAGAGAGAATACAATTTATTGAAGAAAGTATATCTCATTTAGATATTTGGGAAAAAAATATTTCTAAAGCAGAATACTATAAGCGTTTGCAGGAACGAAATAAGTTGTACAAAAAACTGAAAACTATGAAGGATGAATATTATAATCTTGGTTCGAAATTACAGGATCTATTTGAAAAAAAACAAAAAATTATCTCTAGGATACATATAGCGAGAGAGTACGAAGTAGGGGAGTATGAAGAAAAGTTGATTAAAACAAAAGACTATTTAAAAAAAACACAAATGTTTAATGAATGGGGAATGAATGAGAACAGTGGAAGTGATGATGAAATAATGAAAAATTATCTCATGTTTATTATTGCTTGCAAGACGTTAGCGGATACACTGCAAAGTGATATAGGTGTTATTTTGCGCAAAGATTTTGATTGGAAAGATAAAGATTTTAGTTGGGCAAAAGACGCAAACAATTCAATAAGTCCTAGTTTAGTCAGGGATATTAAAGAATTACTAACAGATGGCTCTTATAGTTATGAAAAACAAATATTTGACGATATAAAAAATAGTCTTACAGGAGATAATTGGTTTGTGAAAAATGCACCTAAGCTTTGTAGAACCATTAAAGAAGTACATAATATAATGCTTCCAAACAAGAGAAAGAATATTATAGATCGTATGCGTTCTCATGTTGAAGAATTATTCAATTAAAAAGTATTGTTTGATTTATGTATAATTATATTAAAAATAGAGAAATAACTTAAAATAAATTGATAAAAGCTATATTTTTTATTCACGTTATAAAGCTGAGAAATAATATTTGTACAAAGGTGTAATATATAAATTTTTAATATATGAGCATAAATTTATTATGGCTTTGGGCACGTAAGATGATTCATAGGGGGCGGGGATTTTTTTCCTTTGTTCAGTAGTTTTATCTATAAAACTAACTCCTCTTGTGATGTACAAGTGGATAAATTTTATTGATTCAATATAAGAGAGGTTTGCGCTATTAGGATCTTTCATACAATATAGAAAAAAGATAAATTATTATTATAAATTAATATGTTATTATATTTTAAAGAAGTTTATTATAAATAAAATATTTTCAGCAGTTATAGATTTTTTCTCTAAGAAAATGTGTTGTTTAATTAAGAAAAAAGCACTTCTTTAGTAGCTTATTTTTAAACTAAACTTTTTAGTTAAAAGCTATGGAATATAAAATTTTTATTACAAAAGCGTATCACCATTGTTTTGTAAACAAGGGCAGAAAATTGTCTATTACCAAAAAGTTCTCTTACAATTATGCAGAAATTTTAGACAATAAGTGGCTTTAATTCATCAAATGTTTCAATAATACCGTAAATGATTTTGTTTTTGTGTATTACACGAGGCACATAAGAAAAACAGTAAAATTTATCTGATATTTTGGAGATTCATGCATTGCAACACCTGTTGCTAAGGCTCCATAAGCTTAACATGAAGAGTAATAAATGTAAAAAGTTTAATTAGTAAGATTTTTAGAGTAGTATTGAAGTTTATTTTAATTAATATTGCAATATTGATTCGTTTGTGTAATCTTAATTGGAATGCACAGAGGTGTTTTATGGATAGATTGCATCAAATACCAATGTGATGAAGAGGGGAATTATATGAGTGTATAAAAATTAGAATGGCTCATCATAGTTTTTTCTCTAAATTTGACTTTTTTTTATATATTGAAGTAAAAATAGTAAAATTAATTGTTATTTTTATAATTTAATAAATTTAAGTTGGAATTATATTTAATATTTTTTTGAAGTTACTTAAGAGCGCGTTGAAAGGATTAACTTAATCATGTCGCATAAAAATGTTTATTCTGCTGTTTCAGTATTAGTTGGAGCCGCTGCCCTTTTTCTTATAGCTGGTATTTCTGCAAATGCGCAAACTTTATCACAAGGTTGGTACAAAGTTTGCAGTAAGCAGCATGATGTTGATATTTGTAATACAATGAATACTGTATTGTCGAATACGGGACAACCTTTAACGGCTTTTAATCTTGTTGAAATAAAAGGGAAGCAAAATGAAAAACGTATAGGTATTCAAGTGCCTACAGGTCGTTTTTTGCCAGAAGGTGTTCAGATTAAAATTGGTGATGAGTTCTCTAAAAAAATTCCTTATATTATTTGTAATGGACCAAGTTGTATTGCTAATGATGTCTTAGATGACAAGCTTATAGCGGCTATGAAAAGTGGTACAAAAATGGTTGTAACCACAGTTAATTTCCGTGGTTCAGCTAACCCTATTGAATTTTCTCTTAATGGGTTTACAGCAGCCTATACCGGTCCTGGTATGGAGGAAAAAGATTTCCAACAAGAACAAATAAAGCTGCAGCAAGCCATTCAATCAAAGCAAAAAGAAATTGAAGAGCGTATGCGGGCTGAGCAAGAAAAAGCAAAACAAAAGTAATAAACCCACACCATAGAATTGGTTGAAACGTTTTCTATAATTGTTTATTTAAACCGCCACAGTTTTCTGTGGCGGTTTTTTAAATCCTTAATTTTTCGAAAGAATTCTGCGTTTCCACCAACCAATACGTTCAGGTTTGGAAGAATCATTAGGCGTTGATGAAATAACAACGGGTTGATTAACTGTTTCTTCAATTTGGGAAGGAGAGGTTTCGATAACTTCCTCTATCTCGGTTACAGTTTCTTTCTCTAATGTTTTTTGTATTTGCGTTGTCTCTTTAGAAGATGATTTTTTACGTGTTCCACGTGTTGATTTTTTACTATTTTCAAGAGTTTTATCGTCTACCTCATGAATAGATTTATTTGTTTTTTTTGTTTTAGCTTTACGTACCGAACTGGTTTTAGTTTTTTCTTCAAGAGATTTTTTTTCTGCGACATTTTGATCATTCTCTAAAGAGAGTTGATTTTCTGCTACTTTTGAAGAACGTGCTTTACGTTTTTTAGGTTTAATACTTGTATCAATTTTTTCAGACTCACCCTGTTGTTGTATGTCTAGAGCTTGTGTATTATTTTTTGTTTCTTCAAGTTCAAAAGGTTTAGCAGATGAAGCACGACGTTTACGATGTTCTGCTTTAATTTCCGCTAAAGCCTGCTTAGCAAAATCTCCCACTGGTTCTGCGTAAGGAACGCGAATCTGATGAAAACTATTATCTTGATTGCGTCGACCACCACGGCGTCCTCGACGACGTCCTCGACGATAAGAATCATCACTCAAGGTATCTTCTTTTTTATGAAGGTTGGAGAGAGAGTGATCAGCAGTTTCACCATGACGATTTTTGCGCTGACGCTTTTTGTTTGTTTCAATGGGAGAAGGATTTTCAATAGATTCACTCTTTATGAAAATAGAATCTTCAATTTCTTGCTTATTGGCATCTTCCAATGAAGGTTGAGAAATGCTCTCTGCTATTGATCCTTTAGAAATAACAAGATGTTGCGTTCCAATACTATCATCTGCCTCAATACTAATATTAAGCTTAAAGCGAGCTTCTAAATTAACAAGAATGTTGCGTTTATGATTTAATACATAAAGTGCCGTTGCTACGGGTGTGCGCACGATAATATTATATTGCGAATTATGAAGAAGATATTCTTCAATTGAGCGCATGACATGTAACGCAATTGATGATTCAGAACGTATATTTCCTGTTCCTGCGCAATGCGGGCAGGGCTGTGTTGTACTTTCTAAAACCGATATGCGAATACGTTGACGACTCATTTCTAAAAGGCCAAAGTGTGAAATATGACCAACTTGAATACGAGCACGATCATTTTTTAAACAATCTTTTAATTTTTTTTCGACTAGCCTCACATTACGGTCTTCAAGCATATCAATAAAATCAATCACGATTAAACCAGCAAGGTCACGCAAGCGTAATTGACGCGCTACTTCTTCAGCAGCTTCAAGGTTAGTTTGTAAGGCTGTCTTTTCGACAGAGAATTCTTTCGTAGAGCGGCCAGAATTTACGTCAATAGCAACAAGTGCTTCTGTTTGATTAATAACAAGATAACCACCAGATTTTAAAGAAACCTGTGGTTGCAACATTTTATCAAGTTGAATTTCAATATTATTTCTTGCAAAAATGGGTGTAGGATCACGATAAGGTTGCACAACTTTTGCATGGCTTGGCATGAGCATACGCATAAAGTCTTTTGCTTCACGATATCCTTGGTCTCCAGAGACAAGAATTTCACTAATGTTCTTATTATAAAGATCTCGTATAGAACGCTTGATGAGATTGCTTTCTTCATGGACAAGGCATGGCGCCGTTGATTCGAGTGTCAAAGTGCGAATAGTATCCCATAACCGCATGAGATATTCATAATCACGTTTAATTTCAGCTTTTGTTCTATTGGCACCAGCGGTTCGTAAGATAACGCCCATACCTTTTGGAACTGCTAATTCTTTTACGATTTCCTTAAGACGCTTACGATCTTGTACATTCGTAATTTTTCGTGAAATACCACCACCACGTGCTGTGTTGGGCATTAGAACAGAGTAACGACCTGCTAGAGATAGATATGTTGTAAGGGCAGCACCTTTATTACCACGCTCTTCTTTGATGACTTGTACCAACAAAATTTGACGCCGTTTAATGACTTCTTGAATTTTATACTGGCGCCCTTGTTTTCTTTGATAAATTGGGAGCTCTTCACGAATGTCTTCAGCACCGACCATTTCGATCTCATCATAAGAAATATCGGAATTAAATGCTTCTTCTGTATTATCAATTATTGTCGATTCAGATGTGATATCATTTTCAATATCGGCTGCTATGACATTGTTTTTTCCATTTTTTTTTGTTTTTCTGGAGCGTTTTTTATTGTTAGTTGCTTCTTCCGTAAAGGCATCTACAGAATTCTCTCCTACAGCGGCTTTTTCCTCTTCTTCAAGAAGAGCAAGGCGATCAGCAATAGGAATTTGATAATAATCAGGATGAATTTCAGAAAATGTTAAAAAACCATGTCGGTTTCCACCATATTCAACAAAAGCTGCTTGGAGAGACGGTTCTACACGCGTAATACGTGCGAGATAAATATTCCCCTTGAGCTGCTTTCTATGCTCTGATTCAAAATCAAGTTCTTCAATTTTGTTGCCGTGAACAACAACAACACGTGTTTCCTCCGGATGGGAGGCATCTATAAGCATTTTGTTTGACATAAGTTAATATCCTGAAGGCGACATGCACAATTTTATTCAAACGAACACTATAACTATTCGTAAACATAAAAGGCTGTCTGCCATAAAAGGGGGGTACCAGAAAAACAGGACGGAACACCACGTGCAGAGGCATGACTGCATTTACACCATTTCTCATCATTATTTCCATCTGTTTTTTATGACTCATATTTCTTAAAAGTCTCCGGTAAAATAATCTTTAAAACAGTTCGGATATCCGAACCAACGAATCTTAAGTAATGCAATCCTAATGTTATAACATAGAAATTTTTCATCCATAAAAAAGTCTCAACACATAATAGGCAAAAAACCTCTAAAGACAACTTAATATGAGTTACAGATAATTTAGATGACTATTATTAGCTAGGAAGCATAAATATTCTTTTATGTTGATATCATGCGTTTGGCAAGTAACAATGTAAATCATGTATAATGATAATATCTTATGACTTTAATTTCGTTTTTGGGTGTTTATTTAGCTTTTAGTGAAAAATAGAGAATAAATTTGGTGTATCATTTTTATATAACCAAGATAAATTATTACAAATGTAATGTAGAGTATTTTGCTTATGATAAGAGTTTTTTTTACCAAAAAGCTGAAAACAGCTTATGGGGATGATATTGTGCTCGTCACATACTTTTTATTATTTTTTTTGCTATCCCAAACCAGTGTTCAAGCCGCAGAACCTCTGAGACTTATTAATTTTCGAAACATTGGTGATAGTGTTCATACGCGTATTATTGCGGTTTTCAATGCAAAACCAAATGTTCGTTTACAGATTTTGGACAGACCTGCACGTTTGGTCATCAATTTACCTACAATTGACTTTTCGATGCAAAATACGCCTTTAACGAAACAGAATACATCATCCGTTATGCTTTCAGATGTGCGTTATGCTTTCTCTGACATACAGACTTCACGCATTATTTTGACAAGTAAAACGGCTTTTGTGGTTGAAAAAAGTGTCGTAAAAAAATTAAATAATGGTTTATGGCAGTTGCTGATTGATATTCGTAAAAGTACACAAGAAAAATTTGATGAGATATTAAAAAAACAGCAAAGAGCCAATTTTGATACAAAAACACAGTTAATACCAGCATATAATTTCCGTGTTGTTCTTGATCCTGGTCATGGTGGTATTGATGGTGGTGCACGGGGTGTTACTGGAATTTTAGAAAAAGATGTGACTTTAGACTTTGCGCGTGCATTGCGAGACGAATTACAAAAGGATTCTCATATTACTGTTGCTTTAACGCGAGATTCCAATATTTTTTTAAGACTAAGTGAAAGAGTTAAAAAAGCGCAAGAGTTTGATGCTGATCTTTTTATATCTATTCACGCGGATACGATTGATCTACATTCTCTTCGTGGTGCCACCGTGTATACCATATCGGACAAAGCCTCTGATGCCATTGCAAAATCTTTAGCTGAAAATGAAAATAAAGTTGATTTGCTCGATGGTTTGCCTGCAGATGAAACGCTCGAAGTTACAGATATTTTGATGGATCTTACACGACGTGAAACACATACATTTTCGGTTAATTTTGCAAATAGTGTTATTTCAAATTTATCAAATAATCATATTAACTTGATTAATAACCCACATCGGTATGCTAATTTTCAAGTTTTAAGAGCCTCAGATATACCTTCCGTCCTGATAGAGATAGGTTATTTATCCAATAAAGAGGACGAAAAGTTATTAAATGATCCTCATTGGAGAAAACAAATGGCAGCCTCTATTGCTCATTCTATTCGTCAATTTGCTGATTATAGGCAGAAAATGATACAGCCTCTTTAAATTTGTGAGAAAATAGAGTATCAATATGAGCTTCTAGTGTACCCTAGTATAAATAAAAGATAGAAAACAAATTCTCTTGATCTCAATCTTGTGGTGATATCCACTTGCTGTATTGGAAGTAACGTATTTTTTCTTTGATTAATTCTTAAGAAAGCGATAGCCGTTTTTATGATGATTTTTTTAAGATATCTTCTTCGTTTTTTTGTTGCTATTGGACTTTGTGGAGCAATAAAGTTGGGTGTTATGACGAGTAGTCAAGCAAATGCATTGCCTGATTATGAAGTTCTTTCACTTTATGAGCCGCCGGTAATGACCCGCGTCCATGCTTCTGATGGCCGTCTTATGGCAGAGTTTGCAACAAAACATCGTCTCTATTTACCAATTCAATCAATACCAAAGCTTGTTATAAATGCTTTTATTTCGGCTGAAGACAAAAACTTTTATCATCATTTTGGTTTAGATCCCGAAGGACTTTCTCGAGCTTTGATCAATAATATTCGTAATATTGGTTCTGGAAGACGTCCAGAGGGTGCATCAACTATAACGCAACAAGTCGCTAAAAACTTTCTTTTAAGTTCAGAAACAACGTTAGAGCGTAAATTTAAGGAAGCTATTTTAGCAATGCGTATTGAGAAAACTTATTCAAAGGATCATATTCTCGAACTTTATCTCAATGAAATTTATCTGGGTCGTGGTACTTATGGTATAGCAGCTGCTTCTTTGACCTATTTCAATAAATCCGTCAATGATTTGACGCTAGAACAATGTGCTTATTTGGCTGCTCTTCCAAAAGGACCAGCAAATTATGATCCATTTAAGAATACACAACGTGCTATTGATCGGCGTAATTGGGTTATCGACAGGATGATTGCAAATGGATATGTAACGCGTGAACAAGGTGAAAAAGCGAAAGCCAAACCTTTAGGAGCGACAATACGTGGAAGCGATAACTATGTTTTTGCGGCTGATTATTTTACTGAGGAAGTGCGACGTCGTTTAATACATCGCTATGGGGCTAAAACACTTTATGAAGGTGGGCTTTCCATTCGTACAACGCTTGATCCGCATTTACAACTTATTGCGCGACGTGCTTTGCACGATGGATTAATTAGATTTGATCGTGCACAAGGATGGCGTGGAGCTTATGCGCATATTGATGAGAAAGGTGATTGGGGGATAGAACTTGCAAATACCACGGGACTAAGTGATGTTCCTGAATGGCGTTTAGCTGTTGTTCTTTCTACTAATCCCAATAAAGTAGAGATTGGTTTACAGCCACAGCGCGAAGCTTCAGGTATATTATCAAAAAAACGGGAAATTGCTGTTTTATCTGAATCTGATTCAAAATGGGCACTGCATGTTGTAAAAGAAAATGGTTATCGAAAAACTGTTCAGAACTTATCTCATGTTCTGCAAGTTGGGGATGTCATTTTTGTTGAAAAACTATCCAATACAAACAACACTTATCGCTTACAACAAATTCCAAAGGTTGAAGGTGCAATTGTTGCTATGGAACCTCATACAGGGCGCGTTCTTGCTATGGTGGGAGGATTTTCTTTTGCCGCATCTGAATTCAATCGTGCAACCCAAGCTTATCGCCAACCGGGGTCTGCTTTTAAGCCTTTTGTTTATGCAGCAGCTCTTGATAACGGGTATACACCAGCATCCGTTGTTTTAGATGGCCCCATTGAAGTTCGTCAATATAATGGTGAAGTTTGGCAACCCAAAAATTATGGAGGTACCTTTGCAGGACCTTCAACGTTGCGTTATGGTATTGAGCATTCTCGTAATCTTATGACAATACGGCTTGCCAATGATATGGGAATGCCTCTTGTCGCTGAATATGCAGAACGCTTTGGCGTTGTGGATAAATTGCAGCCTTATCTTCCCATGGCTTTAGGGGCTGGCGAAACAACAGTATTACGAATGGTTACGGCTTATTCCGTTATTGCCAATGGAGGGCGCTCTATTAAACCTTCACTGATAGACAGAATTCAAGATCGTTATGGAAAGACAATTTATCGTCATGATGATCGTATTTGTGAAAATTGTAATACGCATTCATGGAATAATCAACGTGAACCCACATTGATTGATGAGCGAGATCAAGTTCTTGACCCTATGACGGCTTATCAGATTACTTCCATGATGGAAGGGGTTGTTCAGCGTGGTACTGCAGCACGTTTACGTTATCTTAATAGACATATTGCTGCTAAGACAGGGACAACCAATGACTCTAAAGATGTCTGGTTTATGGGATTTACTCCTGACATTGTCGTTGGTATTTTTGTCGGCTACGATCAACCCGCTCCGTTAGGATATAATGGAACCGGAAGTTCATTAGCTGCACCTATTTTTGGTGAGTTTATGGCAGATGCTCTTAAAGGGAAGCCAGATGTTCCCTTTAAGATGCCGAAGGGCATGATTTTAATGCCAATTAATCGGAAAACAGGAATGCTTGCAGAAAGAGGAGATCAAGATGTCATTATAGAAGCATTTAAACCAGGAACTGGTCCTGCTGATATATATCAAGTTATTGGGGGTACAAATTCTTTTCAAGAAGGTGTTCCTGCAGTAACGACTTCTCCACAAGTCAATAAAGCCCTTGAAAGTGGGACAGGTGGGTTGTATTAATCAACAAAATCTCCTTTTGTCATAAGCTATGGTTTTTTTTACAGTGTTGGTCCTGTAAATAGAATGATAAATCCATGCTATTTCCTCACAAAAGCTATCAAATTTGTATAAATTCTAGAAACATAACCAGAAAGAGTGTTAAAAAAATACGGTGTTAAATTATGCGAGCAGAAATAGAAACATTAGTTGATGAAATCCAAAAAGCAATTCAATTGCTAAGGGGGCATCTTTGACTGGGATCAATCACTAAAGCGTCTCGAATATCTTAATCAAAAAGCGGAAGATCCGTCATTATGGGATGATGCACAACGAGCACAGGATATGATGCGTGAGCGTCAACGTCTTGATGATTCAATCAATGGTCTTTTATCATTTACAAGAACACTTGAAGAATGCATTGAGCTTATCGCGATGGGTGAAGAAGAAAGCGATGTTGAAATTATCGCTGATGCAGAAAATTCAATACGCAATCTTAAAAATGAGATAGATAAAAGGCAAATTGATGTACTTCTTTCAGGAGAGGCGGATCCGAATGATACCTATTTAGAAGTTCATGCTGGAGCAGGGGGAACAGAAAGCCAAGATTGGGCTTCTATGCTCTTACGTATGTATATGCGCTGGGCTGAACAGCATGAAATGAAGGTTGAAATTTTAGAAATTCATGATGGGGAAGAAGCAGGGATAAAGTCAGCGACTATTCTTGTAAAAGGGCATAATGCTTATGGAATGTTAAAAACAGAATCAGGCGTTCATCGCTTGGTGCGGATTTCTCCATTTGATTCGAATGCAAAGCGCCATACCTCTTTTGCGAGCATTTGGGTTTATCCAGTTATTGATGACAATATTGAAGTTGATGTTTCAGAAGCAGACGTGCGTATTGATACATATCGTGCATCGGGCGCAGGAGGACAACATGTTAACACGACAGATTCCGCTGTTCGCATCACACATATAAAAACGGGTATTGTTGTTCAATGTCAAACAGAGCGTTCTCAACATAAAAATCGCGCTACGGCTTGGTCGATGTTGCGTGCACGGCTTTATGAAGAAGAGCTTAAAAAAAGAGAAGAAGAAACCAATGCTGCTGAATCTTCTAAAACAGAAATCGGGTGGGGACATCAAATTAGATCTTATGTTCTTCAGCCCTATCAGCTTGTCAAAGATTTGCGTACAGGGATTGAAAATACGGATCCACAATCCGTACTTAATGGTAATTTAGATGCATTTATAGAGGCAGCACTCGCACGGCGCATTTATGGAAAAGACAAAGAAATTGAGGATATTGGTTAATTATATATCCTTCCTTCAAGCCATGTAGATTTTTTTAAGCTGTTCGTTTGTTATGATGTTACGATAGCCTTTGATACTTTAAAGGTTCAAAGAGGGATTTTTTATTCCTTTCTTCAATTTTTTCTCACACGCCAATTCTGCTTACGATATTGCAAGTGATAGGAAGAAGCTGAAATAAGAAAAATTTGCGATATTCGGAGGACTAATATAAATATAAAACAATTCATTATCCTTATAAATCAATATATTGTAAAAATTAAATCCGTTGAAAAACCAAAATCAATTCAGAGGATAATTTTTGCTTTTTAAGGTAAATCAAACACTCAATTTACAAATTACCATTATGATGTAAAAGTGTTGCAGTAGCTAAAACATTTTCAGCATGCCCTGATACGCTTACTTTGCGCCATTCTTCTGCTATTATTCCATTTGCATTAATTAAAAAAGTACTCCGTTCAACTCCCATATATTTGCGTCCATACATGCTTTTCTCAACCCAAACACCATAAGCTTCGAGGGTTGTTTTTTCTTCATCAGAAACCAAGATGACATCAAGTTCATGTTTTACTTTAAATTTCTCATGTTTTTTTACATTATCTGGAGAGATTCCAATAACAGCAACACCGATTTCATCAAATTTCATCTTTAATTTTGTGAAATCAAGTGCTTCGATTGTGCAGCCACTGGTGTCATCTTTTGGATAAAAATATAAAACAACAGGTTTTCCTTTAAAGTCAGAAAGACACACTGTCTCTCCTCCATCGCGCGGCAAATTAAAATCAGGAGCAAGAGCACCTTTCATTGGTCGTGTCATTGTTTTCATCTTTCTTGTGTAACAGGTATAAGACATCAGAGTACACAGAAGAAAAGAACTATTCAACTCTCTAGAATATTATTGTTTTGAAGAGACCTTTATTTTCCTAACAAAACTCATCCTATCACAACGATTAGACTGGAAGAACAAGGTAGACGTGAACAACATAAACAAAACAACAAAAGATTATATTGGTTTCATCACAACATGTTTTTTCTTACCGAAAGAAAGTTTAATGATTCCTTCTGCACTGACATCCTCTTCAATAATAAGATGTGTTTCATCCTCAATAATTTGATCATTTACACGCACACCTCCACCTTGAACGTGTCTGCGTGCCTCACTATTAGATTTAGCAAGTCCTGCTTGTACTAAAAGAGTGAGCAATCCAACACCTTTTTTTAATTCTGAGGCATTAACTTCAACAGTTGGAAGATTTTCTCCCAGAGTTTTTTCTTCAAACGTTTTGCGAGCAGTCTCTGCTGCTGCATTGGCAAGAGCACGCCCATGCAACATTGCCGTAACTTCTGTTGCAAGAATTTTTTTTGCTTCGTTAATTTCTGTTCCTTGCAATACAGAAAGTTTAAGAATCTCATCCATTGGCAATGGAGTATAGAGCTTTAGAAATCGTGTTACATCAGCATCTTCTGTATTGCGCCAATATTGCCAAAATTGATAAGGTGAAAGCATATCCGCATTCAGCCATACAGCTCCATTCAATGATTTACCCATTTTGGCACCGGAAGAGGTTGTCAGCAATGGTGATGTTAACGCATATAATTGTGGTGTTCCTAAACGATGCCCTAATTCGATTCCGTTAATAATGTTACCCCATTGATCAGAGCCCCCCATTTGCATACGCAACCCATAACGTTTATAAAGTTCAACAAAGTCATAAGCTTGCAGAATCATATAATTAAACTCTAAGAATGACAAAGAATGCTCACGCTCAAGTCTCAGTCTGACAGAATCAAATGACAACATACGGTTGACAGAAAAATGTTTTCCTACATCACGCAAAAATTCTAAGTAGTTTAAATTACATAACCATTCAGCATTATTTACAATACAGGCATCCGTTTCTCGGTCACCGAATGTCAAATAGTTAGCAAATACCTTTTTAATACCATCAATATTTGCAGCAATATCATCTTGTGTCAGAAGGCGTCGCGC
Source organism: Bartonella sp. CM120XJJH (assembly GCF_042194715.1). Lineage (NCBI taxonomy): Bacteria > Pseudomonadati > Pseudomonadota > Alphaproteobacteria > Hyphomicrobiales > Bartonellaceae > Bartonella > Bartonella sp. CM120XJJH. The sequence goes on from NZ_JBHINE010000005.1 coordinate 41,411, forward strand.
TTCATCTTTGAAGGAAGGATCACCGATCAATCCGGTCCCTCCGCCCATTAAAGCAATGGGGCGATGACCCGTTTTTTGCAACCAATAAAGCATCATAATCTGAAGAAGACTTCCAGCATGTAAACTCGATGCTGTTGGATCAAATCCAGTATAAGCGCTTACAGTTTCTTTTGAAAAAAGATCATCTAAGCCTTTTTCATCTGAAATTTGGTGGATAAAACCACGTTCGCTCATAATGTGTAAAAAATCAGATTTAAAGGCAAACACAGATTCAATTTCCTAACTTTAGAGTGCATTCATTTCATATAATAGGTGATTATATGATGAGCGTTATCTATCATAACTGATGCACACATCACAAGAGAAAGAGACATATCGATAATATAAAGATAATAATACAGGTATTATTTCCTTTTTACGCTAAAAAAGAGACTTCTCAGTGATAGAAAAAAGGTATTCTGTTATTCTCATTTCTATTCTGAAATAAAATTTAGAAAAGTTTTAAATACAGACTAAAAAATTACTTTGTTATGATCAGAGACGGCTTTTGCTGATTTTTTATAAATCTATCGTTTTTTCCTAAGTTAGTGAAAGTATTTCAGGAGGAGGAGAGAGAAGTTCATTGGTGATATGGTTATCCAAATAGTGGGCACATCGTTCAATAAGTTCTTCATGGCATCCACTGAAAAAGTGATTAGCCTCTTCCAATATTTCTTGTGTGATGATGATACCTTTTTGTGTTTTCAATTTATCGACAAGTATTTGAACATCTTTTTTTGGGGCAACTTTATCGATACCGCCATGAATGATAAGTCCAGAGGAGGGACAAGGTGCAAGAAATGAAAAGTCATAAACATTAGGCTGAGGGGCAACAGAGATAAATCCCTCAATTTCCGGTCGGCGCATTAAAAGCTGCATACCAATCCATGCTCCAAATGAATATCCTGCTACCCAACAATTTTTAGAGTCTGGATGTTGTGTTTGCACCCAATCAAGAGCAGCAGCAGCATCTGAAAGTTCTCCTATTCCATAATCAAATTCACCCTGACTACGACCAATACCACGAAAGTTAAAACGTAAAGTTGTAAATCCACGTTGCTGGAACATATAAAAGAGGTCATAGACAATTTTATGATTCATAGTTCCACCAAATTGGGGATGAGGATGCAAAACGATCGCAATAGGTGCATTTTTTTGTTGTGAAGGTTGATAACGCCCTTCGAGCCGACCCGCGGGACCGTTAAAAATAATTTCTGGCATAAAATGCTCCTTAAATGCAATAAAAGGCTTTCATTGACCTTGGTCGACTTTTACCATAGAATCTCTTAAATAATTATTAGATATTCTTTTTTTAGTGCACTTTTCAAGAAAATTGCGCTATTTTTTTAATTAATTCATAAGATTAATGATTGCGATGTAAAATGGTTATAAAACGCCGATATTTTGATCATAACGCAACAACACCGCTCAAAAAAGTGGCACGGATGGCGTTACTGGAATCTTTAGAGATATTTGGTAATCCATCATCGGTTCATAAGGAAGGGCGTGCGGCTAAAACTTTGTTACAAAAGGCACGTCGACAAATCGCTGAAAATCTTAAAACAGATCCAGATCACGTGGTATTTACCTCTGGTGCGAGTGAAGCAGCAATGACTTTGTTAACACCCTTTTATAATATGGGGAATGCAAAAGTTCAATTTTCCCATCTTTACCTTGGAGCGACTGAACATCCCTCTGTTGCTGAGGGAGGGCGTTTTTCTAAAGAATTGATAAGCGTCATTGCTGTTGATCAAGATGGGCTCATTCGACAAGATAAATTATCAGCGCTCTTAACAGCTCACGATAAAACAAAAGGTTTACCTCTTGTTGCTATTCAAGCTGCAAATAGTGAAACGGGTGTGATTCAACCATTAACAGAAATCGCTGCTATTGTTCGGGATTTAGGAGGCACTCTTATTGTTGATTTAACACAATATGTAGATAAAAATTTCGTGGATATTAATCAGCTAGGAGGAGACTTTTTTATACTGTCTGCACATAAAGTTGGTGGTCCTAAAGGAATCGGTGCTTTTGTTTCATGTGGTAATCTTCTCATGCCACACCCTCTTATTATTGGGGGGGGACAAGAAAAAGGTCTCCGTGGAGGAACAGAGGCATTACCCCTTATTGCTGCTTTTGGGGCAGCAATGGCTGATTGTTTCACACAGGAGGAAATAAGACAGTTAATATATTTACGCAATAAATTAGAAGATGGACTACAAAAAATAAGTAAAAATGTTGAAATTTTTGGCAAAAAAGTTCAACGTTTGCCAAATACAACTTACTTTACCGTGAAAAATATAAAAGCTGAAACGATGCAAATTGCTTTTGATTTAGAAGGGTTTTCTATATCATCCGGCTCTGCTTGTTCTTCGGGAAAAGTAAAACAAAGCAAAGTGTTGGAGGCAATGGGGTATCATATTCCAAATGGTGCCATTCGCATTTCGCTAGGGCGGGACACAACATCTGAAGATATTGATGATTTTTTGTCGTTTTTTTCTCAAATTATAAGCAGGAAAAAAGAGGAAGATTTAACATCAGAACGTTATAAAAATTAGAATTATTTTAAAAATAAGGTAAGTTTGATTGAAATTTTTGCACTTTACCTATAGCCTAGGAAATAACTTGCTTACTTTAATCTTGGGAAAAACAAGACTTTTAGTTACCGGTTTTTGATGCCAAAAAATGGAGAAAATTTATGCCGGCAGTACAAGAAACAATACGTCAAGTACGTGAAATAGATGTTGATCAATATAAATATGGTTTTGAAACCAATATTGAAACAGATAAAGCTCCAAAAGGCTTAAATGAAGATATTATCAAATTCATTTCTGCTAAAAAACATGAGCCTGAATGGATGCTAACATGGCGCTTAAAAGCTTACCGCCGTTGGCTGACAATGCAAGAGCCTCATTGGGCGCGTCTTGAATATCCTAAAATTGATTTTCAGGAGCTTTATTATTATGCTGCTCCAAAAAATCATACAGGACCAAAATCTTTGGATGAAGTGGATCCTGAGTTATTAGCAATGTACGAAAAACTTGGCATTCCCCTTAAAGAACAAGAGATTTTGGCAGGAGTAAGAAAACAGTCTGATCCCTCTACTTTTGATGACAGTATGTCTGTATCGGGGCAGGTGGCTGTTGATGCAGTCTTTGATTCTGTTTCTGTTGTAACAACATTCAAAAAAGAGTTGGCACGTGCTGGTGTGATTTTTTGTTCTATTTCAGAGGCGATTATTGAACATTCTGAGCTTATTAAGGAATATTTAGGAACAGTTGTACCTATAAGTGATAATTATTATGCAGCCTTAAATGCAGCTGTCTTTACAGATGGTTCATTTGTTTATATTCCCAAAGGGGTTCGTTGTCCTATGGAGCTTTCAACTTATTTTAGGATTAATGAACGCAACACTGGCCAATTTGAACGAACATTGATTATCGCCGCTGAAGATTCCTATGTTTCTTATCTTGAAGGGTGTACAGCACCCCAACGTGATGAAAACCAACTTCATGCTGCTGTTGTTGAGCTTATTGCCCTTAAAAATGCAGAGATTAAATATTCTACAGTACAAAATTGGTATCCTGGCGATAAAGATGGAAAGGGTGGTATTTATAATTTTGTGACGAAGCGTGGAGATTGTCGAGGTGATAACTCTAAAATTTCATGGACACAAGTTGAGACTGGTTCTGCGATTACTTGGAAATATCCATCCTGCTTACTCCGTGGTGATAATGCGCGTGGAGAATTTTATTCTATTGCTGTTGCAAATGGTCATCAACAAATTGATTCCGGTACAAAAATGATTCATTTAGGAAAAAATACATCCAGTCGCATTATTTCCAAAGGTATTTCTGCAGGTTTTTCAAATAACACTTATCGAGGACAAGTCACAGCTCATCGAAAAGCACAAAATGCGCGTAACTTTACGCAATGTGATAGTTTGTTAATCGGGAATGATTGTGGTGCGCATACAGTTCCTTATATTGAAGCGAAGAATGCGACAGCTCAGTTTGAACATGAAGCCACAACATCAAAAATTTCGGATGACCAACTTTTTTATGTTATGCAAAGAGGAATTCCCGAAGAAGAAGCTATCGCATTAATTGTAAATGGTTTTGTAAAAGAGATCATTCAAAAACTTCCCATGGAATTTGCTGTCGAAGCACAAAAGCTTATTGGTATTAGCCTTGAAGGTAGTGTTGGATAATTTTATTTAATGAGATAAATAGAAGACTTGATGCAAAAAGGCTGTAACAGTAGCAAATAATGCTAAAAATGACCTCTATGGTAATTACAAAAGTAGATGAATGCTAAGGCAAAATAATACGCATTGATATCTGAAAAAACAGCCAAAACAGGATTAAATTATGTTAGAGATAAAAAATTTGCACGCCCGTATTGCTGAGACCAATACAGAAGTTATTCGTGGTTTAAACTTGACAGTTCAAGATGGAGAAGTTGCCGCTATCATGGGACAAAATGGAGCCGGAAAATCAACTTTGTCTTATTTGCTTGCTGGTCGTGATGATTATGAAATAACAGAAGGAGATATTCTCTATAATGGACAATCACTTTTAGAAATGGATCCAGCAGAACGTGCTGCATATGGTGTTTTTCTTGCATTTCAATATCCAATGGAAATACCAGGGGTAGCAACAATGGAATTTTTAAAAGTTGCGATGAATTCTCAACGCAAAGCGCGAGGTGATGAAGAGCTTAAAATTCCTGAATTTATAAAGTATGTCAAAGAAGTTTCAGCCAAACTTGAAATAGATATGGATATGCTAAAGCGTCCATTAAATGTAGGTTTTTCGGGTGGAGAAAAAAAGCGTGCTGAAATTTTACAAATGGCACTTCTTGAACCTAAACTTTGCATTTTAGATGAAACGGATTCTGGTTTAGACATTGATGCACTAAAAATTGTTGCAGATGGTGTTAATAAACTTCGGGATTCAAAACGTTCATTTTTGGTGATTACCCATTATCAACGGCTGCTTAATTATATCATTCCTGATACTGTACATGTTCTTTATAAAGGACAAATTATCAAAAGCGGAGATAAATCCTTAGCGATTTATTTAGAGCAAAATGGGTATGCTGATCTTATCAGGGAAGCAGTTTGAGGTTATTGAATATGAATGCACAGCAAAACTTGTTAGCGGTTGAAGAAAATATCCTCAGTAATTTTAATCAGTATGTAAACGACTTACCTGGTGATAAAGCTATACGGGAAATTCGCAAGAAAGCTATTGAGCAGTTTCAAACTGCACAGCTTCCTTCCCGTAAAATCGAAAGCTGGCATTATACTAATCTGCGTACCTTACTGAAATCTATTAGCAACTTTTCAAAAGTTCAAGACAATCAATTGGTTGATGCGTTGCTTTCAGAAAGTGCTGTTTTCTCCATAAACAATGGAAAAACATCGATAGAGTCAAAGGTAGACAATATTACAGTAAAACGCCTTTCAGACGCATTAGAAGATAATTCTGTACAGATAAATCAAAACATTTCTGATGAGGATTTCATTGGACAGTTAAATACAGCTTTTGTTACAGATGGTTGGCTTTTTCACATACCTGAAAATACAAAGTTAAATATACCCATTGAATTACAAAATATACAAATGGGGGGACAATCTCATATTTTTTCGGATATAAAAGTTGATAAAAATAGTCAAGTTATGTTTATTGAACATCAGGTTGGCAGTGATAAAGATACCTTTGTTAGTTCAATATTTTCATTAAATGTTGCTGCTGATAGTGATGTTACGTGGATTCTCATTCGCAATCGTGATTTTAATTCTACGCAATTTGGTCGATTTTGTGCTGTTCTTGATCAAAGAGCGAAGTTATCACTTTATGTCATTAATATAGGAAGCCAATTAAATCGCCAAGAAGTCGATATTGAATTACAGGGAGAAGAATCTGATTTTCAATTACGCGTTATAAATTTATTATCAGGACAAACACATAGTGATCTTACAATGACTGTTCGTCACGTAGAAGAAAAATCAACATCAACCGAAATTATACGCAATGTGGTTACAGATAAGGCTGTTGGTGTTTTCCAAGGAATAATACGTGTTTCTCAAAAAGCGCAAAAAACAGATGCACGCATGGCTTGTAATAGCCTTATTCTTTCAGATGATGCAGAATTTAATGCAAAGCCTGAACTGGAGATTTTTGCTGATGATGTTGCATGCGGTCATGGTGCAACAGTTGCTAATATTAATCATGATTATCTTTTTTATCTTATGGCGCGTGGTATCCCATTTAAAATGGCTCGTGCACTTTTGATTAAAGGATTTATCTCTGAGCTCATTGATGACATCAAGCAAGATAATATTCAAATTGTTTTGGAGAATATCATTAGTAAATGGCTTGAAAAAAATGTTTAAGGTAGAAAAAATGGAAAATAACGTACAAACATTTACTTATAATGTCGAAGAAATTCGGCGTGATTTTCCTCTTTTGCAGCGTCAAGTTTATGGAAAGCGATTAGCATATCTTGATAGTAGTGCTTCTGCCCAAAAACCAATGTCAGTACTCAATGCAATGAATAATTATTATCACTATAGTTATGCTAATGTGCATAGGGGAATGTATTTTTTAGCCAATATAGCAACACAATCATATGAAAACTCTCGTGAAACCGTTCGTGTTTTTCTAAATGCTCAAAAAGCTGAAGAAATTGTTTTTACGAAAAATGCAACAGAAGCTATTAATACTGTTGCTTATGGTTGGGCGATGCCCAAACTCAAAGAAGGTGATGAGATTGTTCTAACGATCATGGAACATCATTCAAATATTATTCCTTGGCATTTTCTCCGTGAACAAAAAGGTGTTAAACTTATTTTTGTTCCTGTCGATGAGAATGGTGTTCTGCACATTGAAGATTTCCAAAAGGCTTTAAGCGAAAAAACCCGGCTTGTTGCTATAACGCATATGTCTAATATATTAGGAACTGTGCCTCCTGTTAAAGAAATTATTAAGCTAGCACATCAAAATTCTATTCCTGTCCTTGTTGATGGTTCTCAAGGAGCAGTACATTTAACCGTTGATGTGCAAGATCTCGATTGTGATTGGTATGTCTTTACAGGTCATAAGCTTTATGGTCCCACCGGTATTGGTGTTTTGTATGGTAAGGAAGATAGATTAGAAGAAATGCGTCCTTTTCAAGGGGGAGGGGAAATGATCGAGGAGGTAACAACCGATAAGGTGTTTTATAATGCTCCTCCTTACCGTTTTGAAGCAGGCACTCCTCCTATTGTTGAAGCTATTGGATTAACTGCGGCTATTGATTATATACAAGAGAAAGGCCGTAGCACGATTCATGCCTATGAGAGATCCCTTTTAGCTTATGCGCAGGAAAAACTCAAGACTGTTGAGTCATTGCGCATTTATGGTCATTCTCCCAATAAAGGAGCTATTATATCGTTCACAATTGAAGGGATTCACGCCCATGATATCGCTATGTTTATTGATAGAAAAGGAGTTGCAATACGCGCTGGAACCCATTGTGCACAGCCTTTATTACAGCGCTTTGGTCTAACATCTATTTGTCGGGCATCATTAGCCATGTATAACACTCATGAAGATATAGATCAATTAGTAGAAGCATTGAAAGAAACAAGGACATTTTTTAATGGCTGAATCAATTGAAGAGCGTCATTCTACAGAATCTGTTGAAACTGTAAGTGAAAATAAAAAATCTTATATATCAGCAATTCCAGCAGATGAAATTGATCGTATGACGAATGATATTATTGCTGCTCTCAAAACAGTTTATGACCCAGAGATTCCTGCTGATATTTATGAGCTAGGACTGATTTATCGTATTGATATTGAAGATGATCGTTCAGTAAAAATTGAAATGACTCTTACAGCACCGGGATGTCCTGTTGCTGGTGAAATGCCTGGGTGGGTAGAAAATGCAGTCAGTGCAGTTGAAGGGGTTTCTTATGTTGAAGTCACTATGACTTTTGATCCACCATGGACACCTGATTGTATGTCAGAAGAAGCTCAAATTGCTGTCGGATGGTACTAAAAGTATTGTTAAGAGACTCTAATTTAGCCATTCATGAATAAGCTGTTTACTTTTCATAAGCGTTTAAATTTAAGGACGATCGCATGAGTTATAATAAACAAAAATTAGAACTTAACTGGATTGGAAAAGAAAAACGCCCAAAACTAGAGCCTCGTATCTTATTAGAAGATCTTGAAAAATCTTATCACGCTTCGCATCAAATATCTTCCCAAGATATTTTTGATAATAAACTTATTTTTGGTGATAATTTGCTCGCTCTCAAAGCGCTTGAACAAGAATATATGGGGAAGGTAAAATGTATCTATATCGATCCGCCTTATAATACAGGCAATGCCTTTGAACATTATGAAGATGGTTTAGAGCATTCCATATGGCTAAGCCTTATGAGAGACAGGCTAGAATTGTTACATCGTTTACTGGCAGAAGATGGAAGTATTTGGATTTCCATTGATGATGATGAACAAGCCTATCTTAAAGTGATGATGGATGAAATTTTTGGTCGCCAAAATTTCATCAACAACATTATTTGGCAAAAGAAATATGCTCCACAAAATGATACAAAGTGGCTTTCTGATAACCATGATTTTATAATGGTTTATGCTAAAGATAAAACGATTTGGCGCCCTCAATTGCTTCCTCGTTCAAGCGATATGGATGCGCGCTATAAAAACCCTGATAATGATCCGCGCGGGTTATGGCAATCTGGAGATTTATCCGTAAAAAGAGTAACGCCTAAGGATATTTATGAAATCATCACACCTTCTGGACGCAAGGTGATGCCTCCTGCTGGAACGAGTTGGCGGGTTAGCAAACAAAAATTCTCTGAATTATTAAAAGATAATCGCATTTGGTTTGGAACAGATAACGGTGGAGTGCCAAGGATTAAACGTTTTGTTTCTGAGGTTAAGCAGGGCATAACCAGTATGACGATTTGGCCCTATACAGAAGTGGGACACAACCAAGATGCCAAAAGAGAAGTCAAAGTTTTTAATTCTGATAGTGTCTTTACAACTCCCAAACCTGAGCGTTTAATGGAACGCATTATTCAACTTGCCACTAATCCCGGTGATCTTGTACTGGATTCTTTTGCTGGTTCTGGCACAACCGGTGCTGTTGCTCATAAAATGGGAAGAAAGTGGATTATGGTTGAACTTGGTGAACATTGTCATACCCATATTATCCCTCGTTTAAAACAAGTGATTGATGGAACTGATCAAGGGGGAATTTCCAAAAATGTTAATTGGCAAGGTGGCGGTGGATTTCGCTATTATCGCCTTGCACCTTCTCTGTTACAAAAAGATCCATGGGGACAATGGATTATTAGTCGCGAATATAATGCTGCGATGCTTTCAGAAGCAATGTGCAAGCATATGGGATTTACCTACGCACCTGATGAAAATCATTATTGGATGCAAGGGTATTCAACCGAAACAGATTATATTTATGTCACAACAAGCGCTATGACCCATGAACAACTCCGTATGATAAGTGAAGAGGTAGGCTCTCATCGCACGTTGCTGATTTGTGGTACAGCCTTTGATACAAAATCAGCATCCTTTGAAAATCTGACACTCACTAAAATCCCCCGTGCAGTATTAGAAAAATGCGAATGGGGAAAGGATGATTATAGTTTAAATGTGGCCAATCTTGAACCAGTGATTGTGGTAAAAGAAAACAACAAAAATAAAGATATTGCGCAAGCAGAATTAGATCTATTTGAATAATATATAAAAAGCGGAGTTTTTTATGAACACTGTTGAAAAAAGGATTTCTGCTCGCTTATCGTTACGTGATCCTCAACGTGAATCTTTAAATATTTTGGTAAAAATCTTAGAAAATATAGAACTTTCTAAAAATGCTGATTTGGTTGCAGAGTTAGAAGTGGTAAAAAATCTTTATCCTTCTGTACAAGATTTTGAACGAAACTTTCCCTCTTTTTGTTTTGCCTTAGCAACGGGTGTTGGGAAAACGCGACTGATGGGTGCTTTTATCAGCTATCTTTATTTAACAGGTCGCAGTCGCCATTTTTTTGTTTTAGCGCCAAATTTGACTATTTATGAAAAGTTAAAACAGGATTTTAGTCCCCAAAGTTCGAAGTATGTTTTCAGTGGAATGAGTGAATTTATTGCCAATAGACCCGTTATTATTACAGGTGAAGATTATGAAAGTGGTAAAGGTATTCGTGCTGATGAACACCCTTTTCAAGGACAAAAGTGTTTGTTTGAGAATAGAGATACGGCCTTTATCAATATTTTTAATATTTCTAAAATTAATACAACAGATAATAAAAAAGGCGCACTAAAATCTAGTATTCCGAGGATTAAACGCTTACAAGAGACGATTGGCGAAAGTTATTTTGATTATCTCGCAAATCTTCCTGATTTAGTTTTGTTAATGGATGAAGCACATCGTTATCGTGCTTCTGCTGGTGCAGCAGCAATTAATGAGTTAAAGCCTGTTTTAGGAATAGAGCTTACAGCAACACCAAAAACAATAGGTGCAAAACCCGTAGATTTTAAAAATGTTGTCTATAGTTATTCACTTGCAGAGGCTATGAGGGATGGTTTTGTAAAAGAACCTGCTGTTGCTACACGTAAAGATTTTCAACCTCAAAATTATACATCTGAGCAATTAGAACATATCAAATTACAAGATGCAATTCATGCCCATGAAAATGTGAAAGCAGATTTAATTGTCTATGCAAAAGATTATAACAAAAAGTTCGTTAAGCCTTTTATTTTAGTTGTTGCTCAAGATACAAATCATGCACAAAAACTACGGAATTTATTGGAATCAGATGAATTTTTCGCAGGGGCTTATAAGGGAAAAGTTTTAGAGATTCATACAAAACAGTCAAATATAGAAGAAGATCAAAATATTCAAAAACTTATTGCGATTGAGGATCCTCATGAGCCAACAGAAATTGTTATTCACGTTAATAAATTAAAGGAGGGGTGGGATGTTACTAATCTCTATACTATTGTACCGTTGCGTGCATCGGCTTCAGAAATTTTAACAGAGCAAACAATTGGGCGCGGATTGCGTTTGCCTTATGGGTATAGAACAGGCGTGGAAGCTATTGATCGTTTAACAATTATTGCGCATGATCGTTTTCAAGATATTATTGATCGTGCAAACGATCCAAACTCAATTATAAAAAAGCATATTGAGATTGGAAGAGGGGGGGATGTACCCTCTGAAAAGTCAGATATTGTGACGGTTCCATGTCAAGTAGAAGCTTTATTGATGCAAACGATGGTAACACGCAATTCCGATATAAATGGAGCATCTGATTTACAAGGTATTATATTACGTAATACAGATTCCCCTACATTAACGCCTGAAGAGCAAGATATTGCAGCGATCGCGTGGGATCTTATCAAAGAGAATGATAAATTGCCAAGTTCTCAAATGCTTTATTCTGCACCGATACAAGAAAAAATTGCTAATAAAGTTATGAATATTAAGCCTTCATCACAAAAGTCTCTTGTATCAAGAGTGGTTACAATTTTGACAAAAAAATTAGCAGAATTGATGATAGATATTCCCAATATTGTACTCATTCCTTCGCGTGAGGTTACTTATGGTTTTTCTGATTTTGATTTGGAAAATTTAGAAAACTTAAATTTGCAATCTGTTAGTAAAGAACTTTTAATTCGAGAATTGCGTACCCATAAAAGCATTTTTCTCACATCTAAGAATGAATATGTCAAAGAGCCTTATCTCGAAAATTACATCATTCGTGGTTTGATTGATAATGACTTTGTCGATTATGATAACCATACGCTCTTATTACGAAAATTAGCAGGTCAGATAGTAGAACATTTCCGATCTTATTTACCCAATGATGCAGCCGTTGAGAACGTATTAATTCACTATCAGCATAAGCTTACTAGTTTTATTGTTGCGCAATTAAGAGAGCATCAATGGGAAACGCAAAAAGATTATGAGGTTAAAGTGACACGGGGTTTTACAACTTTATCGCCTATCCATTATGTGTTACCGCAAGGGACATCTCCTCTTGATTTTCGTAATATTCCTGCCATTAAAAGCGATATTAAGAAACTTGTATTCAGCGGCTTTAGAAAATGCTGTTATCCTTTACAAAAGTTTGATTCAGTAGAAGGCGAGTTACGATTTGCTCAGATATTAGAGGATGATGCACAAGTATTGAAATGGATGAAACCTGCTCGGGGGTTTTTCAGAATAGAATATGATAAAGGATCAACTTATGAACCGGACTTTGTTGTAGAAACGAAGGATGTCAAGTATCTTTGTGAGCCTAAAAAAGCCTCTGAAATGCAAAATCCTATTGTTTTAAAAAAGAGAGAAGCTGCAGTTCAATGGTGTTGTCATGCAACGCGCTATGCGGCTACTTATGGCGGTAAAAAATGGTATTATGTTCTTATTCCCCATGATGCTATTAAAGCAAATAGTAGTTTTGAAGGTTTATGTGCAGAGTTTACCATTGCAGAATCTATACTTGAGAGCTCATAACTTTTCGTTTCAAAAATAAAATACATAAGTTTTTTAATTGACGGATGTGAGGTCCAATCAAATGTTTGAATAATTATTTTTAATTTTTTGCACTATCGCATCATTAATTTAAAAATATTAGGGGTTTCTTAAATCAGAAAATTAATATTTTTTCTAACAACATTAAAATAAAAGGAAAAATGTATAGAAAAGTTACACAAGATTATGATTTTTTATGGGAGTTTTTAGCACATTTACAATTTTTGATAAAAGTGCAATCTTACTTTCCTTATGTGAAAAGATCTTTGAGTTTATAGCCACAAATTCAAAAAAATATTTTAATTTTATTGGGTAATTTTGTAAATATGCTTTTTTTAAAAAACTTAAATAGTTTATTGTTCTTTTATTTAAAAAGCCTGAATATAATGAAATATCTAGAGGATAAAAGTAGATTGTTTTACATATGACTTTGAATTTAACAAACACTGTTTTTAATTTTTTAAAGCAAAACCCGACAACAAAATTTACAGCTCGAGAAATTGCTCAATGGATATTTGAAAATTATCCAGATAAATGCCGTCAAAAACAAAAGCATTCAACGGCAATAATTACTCCTCTTAATAGTGATGCAGCCCTTATTCAGCAAATTGTTGCTGAAATAGGAGCAAGACGCCCTCAGTTACAAAAGCGTTATTCAGAAATTAAAATCACTGAAGGACGACCACGGCAATATTATTTTACTAAACAAACAGATAGTGCTGAAATTGATGCAGTAGAGGACAATGCAAAGAGTAGAACAGAAGAAGGTAGCTCTGTTAAAGAGCATAATCTTTATCCATTATTATCTAAATTTTTATGGTCAGAGCTTGCAGTTTATAGCAAGCGCATTAATGAGAAATGTTCTCGTAATAAACATGGTGCAGGCGGAAATAAATGGCTTTATCCAGATCTCGTAGGAATGCAAGATTTAAGCAGTGAATGGAATCGTGAAATCAAAGATTGTGTTTTGCAATATTTTGATAAAAAAACGAAGCTTTGGTCTTTTGAAGTAAAAATTCTCATCAATCGTTCAAATTTACGAAAAGCATTTTTTCAAACAGTTAGTAATTCTTCATGGGCTAATTTGAGTTATTTAGTTGCTAGTGAAATTGAAGGGGTTGATACATTAAAAGAGCTTCGAATGCTTTCAAGTTTGCATGGAATTGGATTTATAAGACTCAATAAGGAAAACTCTTCCGAGAGTGAGATCTTAATTCCTGCCAAAGAACGTAGTGATATTGACTGGGATACTGCTAATAGATTAGTGGAAGAAAACAAAGATTTTCTTGATTATATTAAGCTCATTCGTCAATTTTATCAAACTGGCGAGATGCGTCCACTAGATTGGGATCATATGTATCCATGAGGGGTATTTTTAAAAAGACTCTATTGGTTAAAAGCTCTTTTTCAGAGTGATAAAAAATTATTCTAACTATTTTATTTGACTTATTATATTGATATAACATATTGATTTATAATGATAATTAGTCTTTTTTTAAACTTAAATGAGGGGGCTGTCTTTTCAAACGATCTTATATTGATATTTTATCAATCAAAATTGTTTGCGTGCATCTCATGAGTAGGGTTGAGTAGGGGAAGAGTAAAAATTCTGTTTTAGACCCGTTCTATTTTGTGCGTGGGGCGTGATTCCATTAGATACTAGACTTAATAATTATAATTTATTACAAATTTTCTATTGTAGAGAGTGAAATTCAACTTTTTTCTTTTTTTACATCAAGCATTGAAAATATTACTTCCTCATATTGAAGTCTTCTTTATGGAGAATTTATAATACTATTTCTTTAATTTTCATTGCTGTTCGCTTTGATTATTATTAAGTTTTTTGTTATCCGAAGTGAACATTCAAAAAAACATTAATTTTATAAAACACCCACACAGTTTACTCAATTTCTTGCAATAGATTAAAAAAAATAAATTTCTCTCACATCTTATGGTAAAGGGAGTGTGTACTGTCACAGTTTGCCATAATACTCTCTTTATTTATCAATAATACCGCACGCCAAACGCGCACCACCTCCGCCAAGCGGTAATGGTTTATCTGATTGATTATCTGCCCCTAAATGAATGACTAAAGAGCGCCCTTTAATTTCAGAGATTTTTTTTAATCGTGGAGCAAGAACGCTCATCGTGGCATATCCTTGCTTATCAACATAAAGTGCTGGTAAATCACCAAGATGACCATTGACATTATAAGGTCCTAAATGTTTTCCGGTATGTTCTGGATCATAATGTCCACCTGCGCTTCCGCCAATGATGCCATCTTTTGTATCACATGAAGGATTTACATGCACATGAAAACCATGCATCCCTTCTGATAAAGTAGATAAATTAGGGATGAAAATCAAACCGTATGTGGTTTCTTCAATTTTAATTCTACCAATAGCCTTTTTTGAATTATTATCTTCTAGTTTATAAATATTTACTTGTGTTGATAGTGCTAATGCAGAATTTTTATGAATTAAAAATGCCATAAAAACCAATAATGATAATAATATTTTTTTCATAAAATACCTTTATAATTATCTTTAAATAAATTTTATCTATAAAAATATTTATAATTTTATTAAATTGAAATTTAAGTAAAATAATTTACATAGAAATATTAGTTCTTAGAAAGAGCAAATAAATTAAATTATATATATGTGTTCTGAACATAACCCTCATTTTGTGATCTATAAAAAATGTAGCTTTCATAGATTGATAATTATATCTCGCTTACATTTCTTCAAGAGATGCTTTAAAAAATCTACTTTTTGAGGTGTAATAAAGAAATTTTAATAAGTTAGATATTATTTCATTTATAATAGATCATTATTTTATCAAAAAACAGAACATATAATTTGTTGATGATTTAATTGTTTTTTATAGAAAAAATGATAAAAATTTCTATTCATTATGAAATTTATAAGAGAAAGAATTATTATGATTCATATAAATTTCCCATAAAATACAGCATATACCGACACTTCCTCCCATTCCTGATCCTATCAGTGCTCCTATTATCATTCCAACAGAAAGTGCTACTCCTATACCCATTGCGATAACTGGACCAAATCCTGGAAGAGCAATATAACCATAAGCTGCAAGAGTTGCTGCGATAGTTCCAGATATGCTACCATTTAGACCGCCAATGAAAGCAAATTCTTTTATAGAATGGCAGTACTTTTTTAATTTTCTTTTCTTACAGCTATGAAAAGAAACGTTGCTGTAAGTTTTAAAATCAATCATATTTTTTTCTTTCATTTTGAATGCTAACTGTTCCTGAATAGTCAACGGATACGAAAAAATGGGACTTTTTAAATTTTACTAAAGCACGCCAGATGCCTTTGTCATCTAGACGTAATCGTTTAATATTCTCAAAACCGTTTTGCATAAGACAATTTTTAACTTGTGAAGCAGTAAATGAGTTCTGACCTATTTTAGTGACATTTTGAGTAGAGGTATAGGTAAAAGTTTGACAATAAGGAAGATGAAAAACTTCGCTGATTGAAGTAGTGACTGTCAACGAGAAACATAAAAGCATTATAAAAAAAATACTTAATTTCAAAAAATTATTTATTTTCATCTTGTCACCATTTGTTGAAACAACACTTCATTAACCTCTGTGTTACTAACAAGTTCCCAAGATGATTTTATTTTTAATATTATACTTAACGATAAAAATTTTTGAAAATCTATTGATTAAATAAAAATGTTTTTTATTATTTATTTTCTTGTTAAAATTAATGTTATAAAATAACTATTTCAAAACGGTATTATTTTTTATTTGCTTTATATTGCAAAATTTAACAGATATGATTTAGCAAGATATCTTTACAATTTCAGCTGTAGTCTATAATTAAATTTCTCTATTTCATATCAGTATGCTAAATATATATAATATTTTTTACATCAGTAATAGATATTATTCAAAATGCAATATTAAACCATAGAGCGATTATATCGCTTATTATTGCTCAGTAGAGCTGTTTAGATGATTTTGTTGGAAATATTTGCATAATTTCCTTGAATCCATAACCGGGATACATTCCTTCGCGCATAAATAAATTACGTAATGGTGAGAAACTATGTAACAAACCAAGCCCAACGCTTCGTATCATATGAACAGGCAACATGTGAGAAAGTAGAGCAGAGTTAAGTGTATGAACAGCTCCACTGCGGATTAATATATCTGGTTTGCGGCATTTGTTATAATGCGCAACAATCATTTCAGAGTTAGAATTGGATATTTTGTTGGGTAAAATATCAATCAAAGTTTGGATATCACGAAATCCTAAATTCAATCCCTGTGCCCCAATAGGGGGAAAAACATGAGCGGCTTCACCCACTAAAATTGTTCGATTAGCAGCAAAATGATGAGAAAGAAGTCCTGAAAGCGGCCATACTTGAATTGATGTTTCTAAGCTTAGCTTTCCAAGCATTGATTGCATTTGGTTTTCGATCATTTTTGCAATTTCTTTTGGTTCTATATTCAATAATTCCTCAGCACGAGAAGGACGAACGACCCATACAAGACTAGATCTTCGCCCTGGTAGAGGAACCTGTGTAAATGGACCATGTTCTGTATGAAATTCGGTTGATGTATTTTGATGAGAAAACTCATGAGAAAAGTTGAGAACAAGTGCTTTTTGTGGATAATTCCACTGTTTGACACTTATCCCTGCTGCGGCACGTGTAAGAGAGTGACGTCCATCAGCTGCAACAACAAGTGGTGCTTGAATGACTCTACGATCAACAAGAGTAATACATACATGGTCTTTTGTATGATGAAAAGATTTGGCTGCAGAAACAAATCTTGTAATATTAGGCGTACGTGTAACCGCATCAACTAAAGCACTGTTCAATTTTACATTAGGTATATTATAGCCAAAAGCTTTTTCACCAATTTCAGCAGAAGAAAAATGCACCGTAGGAGCATGCACAATTCTAGAAGTTATATCTATAATTCTCATGGATGATAAAGCAGCAGCATGTTGTTGAAGATTATTCCAAATATTGAGTTTTTGAAGCATGCGTATTGCAGGCATCATAAGAGCAGTTGTCCGCAACTCATCTGTATGAGCAGGGGGACCAACAAGAAAAACAGAAAGCCCCTCATGTGCAAGATTCAGAGCGGTTAACATTCCGACAGGACCTGCACCAATAACAGCAATATCTTTATGCTCTTTCTTTTCAAAGATCACAACGGTTTGAACCTTTCTCCATTGAGAAAATATTTTAACATTTCCAAATGATCACTCTCTTTTTATTATATGAAGCTCTTCTATTATAGTATGTAATAAATAATGCGATATAAAAAAGTAACCTTTTTATGATTTTTTTAAATGCTGAGTTATATCATCGGTAAAAAAATGGCGTATTGATAGATGGTTGAAGACATTAAAAACGAGGATAAGAAAACCTTGAAACGTAAACTAACAAAGAAAATCAAAACAAATGCTAAATTATTACGCCATAAAAAAGTAACAATGCCACAAGCAAAGGCCTTTTCCGTTCATTTACTAACAGCTTCGGGATCATTTTTAGCATTTCTTTCTCTTATATCAGCCTCTCAAAAAGAATGGACAGCTATGTTCTGTTGGCTTGGGCTTGCACTTCTCGTTGATGGTATAGATGGACCAATTGCACGCAAACTTGATGTTAAATACGTTCTTCCAACATGGTCTGGAGAGCTGTTAGATAATATTATTGATTACGTGACTTATGTCTTAATTCCTGCCTTTGCACTCTATCAAAGTGGTTTCATGGGGGTAGGGTTATCATTTTCATTGAGTGCAATTATTGTTATTTCATCTGCTATTTATTATGCAGATACTAGTATGAAAACCAAAGAAAACTTTTTTAAAGGATTTCCTGTTGTTTGGAATATGATGATTTTTACGCTTTTTGTCGTCAGACCGGAAGAGTGGATTACTTTTATCATTATTGTTTTATCGGCGATTATATCTTTTTTGCCAATTTATTTTATTCATCCAGTAAGAGTTCTTCGTTTACGTAGGGTTAATTTTCCAATTTTTCTCTTATGGTGTTTTTTTGGTGTTTCTGCATTCTTTTATCAACTAGAGGCTCCCTATTGGGTTAAAATAGGAATTTCGGTAACAGGAATTTATATATATTGTATTGGCGCAATCATGCAAATATTTCCTCAACTTGGGGCAAAAAATATAAAAAAAACAATAAAATAGTTGTTTTAAGAAGGGTGTAAGATGCAAATTGATTTTGGAGCAGATGATGATATTTCTTTTACGAAAGAAGGGCGTGCCGGTATTATAAAGCTCACACGCCCTTCAGCATTAAACGCTCTTAATCAACGAATGGTTTCAGCTTTAAAAAAAGCTCTCATGACATGGGAAACAGATGATGATGTTTCTTGTGTCTTAATTGAAGGGGAGGGGCGCGCTTTTTGTGCTGGTGGAGATGTTGTAGAAATCTATCATATGGGGAAAAGTGCCACTGCTTGTCAATATTTTAGTGATGAATATAGTTTAAATGCTTATATCAAACGTTTTTCAAAGCCCTACATTTCTTTCCTAAATGGTATTTGGATGGGAGGAGGGGTAGGTATTTCTCTCTATGGTTCGCATCGAATTGTTACAGAAAATACTGTTTTTGCTATGCCAGAAGGTGCGATTGGATTTTTTCCAGATGTCGGTGCAAGTTTTTTCTTACCATCTCTTTCTAATCATTTTGGCATCTATCTTGCATTAACGGGCGCACGCATAAAGTGGGGAGATTGCTTAAATTTAGGATTGGCAACACATGCCGTTGCTGAAATTGAATTCGATATGATTAGAAAAGCTGTTATTGAGCAAGGAGATCCTACTTTAGCTTTAAACGAGCGAGCAATTACAAAAGATTATGAAACGAGTCATGAAATACGTTGTATTATTAACACTTGTTTTAGTGCCCATACCTTAGAAGAATGTCTTGAGTTGCTACATAAAAAAGGTAATGAAGGTGTTCTATTTGCTAAAGAATGTTATGATATTTTACTATCACGTTCTCCGATAAGTTTAAAAGTTATCTGGAAACAAATGAAACAAAATTCATCTCGAACGTTGGAAGATTGTATGAAAATTGAAAATCGCATTGCACATCATATGATTAATTCACATGATTTTCATGAAGGTATACGTGCTATGTTAATCGATAAGGATAAAAAACCTCAATGGCAGCCAGATAAACTTTCAAATGTGACAGATGAAATGGTGGATTCTTACTTCCAACCTGTTGAGCAAGAGTTATTATTGTGAAAAATAATTCTCACAAACGGATTTCAAAAATTAATTTAATCTATAACTGTTATTTACGGTTTTTGGCACTTATTTGTTTAGTCCTAGGTATTTGTTATTGGATACGTCTTGTTGGTGTTTTTCCAGGTATTCTATGGCGTTTTGATCTTATGCCTTGGCAGTGGCAATTTGCATCAGCTATATTGGCTATTCTTTATCCTATTGCCTTAGTTGGACTTTGGATGCATTCACTATGGGGTATTATTGTGTGGTGTATTGCAGCATTGATTGAAGCAATAACAATATATTATTCCGATTTTATTTATCAGCCATTTGTACCATTATTTCATGGAATATTATTTTTAGTTTTTATAATACTACAAATTGTGATGTTTTTTTTAAAAAGAGTAAAAAATAAAAAAACATCGTGATTGAAATTTTCGAGCCAGAATAACAAGCTCGATTTTCAATCTTACTTAACTTAAAAGGTCATAAAGTTTTTAAAAGTAGCTCACCACAGTTTTCAAATTTCAAACATATATTCTTCAAAGTGCTAATGCTAATGCTAATGCTAATGCTAGATATACTCTTTCCATAAAGTTCCATAATATATATTATGCGATAATAGGATACAGAAAAACAAGGAAGGAAGCCTCCTTTAAAATATAAATCATGTTTATAATCGCACATTCACTTTTAAAACTAAATTATAGAAATGGCGATAATAATTGAACAGCACACCAAAATATTTGGTCTTTAAGGATATATTCCTCAAAGACCAAAATAGTTGTAATGAAATTACATCGTATAAATAATAAAAATTACTGTACTATTTTACAACGTTTTATACGTGCAAGATCACTCAAAACAGCATTACGATTATTTAACGCTGAAATTTCATTACTTTCGTTTGATTTTACATCCATAAAAAACAAAGCAGGTACAAATACAACACTTGCTGCTGCTAAAGCCACGTTTTTATTTCTTGCTTTAGAACGCTCTGCAATTGTATCATTAATCTGACGTTTATTAGCAAAAAACTCCCGTTGAATATCGGCACAACTCATTGATCCATCATGTATTGTTGTTGTTGAAATATTTTTTTCTAACCGCCCTCCACATGCTGTCAAGGAAACCGCTAAAACCACAATACATACACCCCGCTTAAAATTCTTATACATAAAAGCCTCATTTTCGACATAAAAAAGCACTACATATGTCAAAATTGAAATAAAATAAAGGATAAATGTAAAAGTATTTTATTTAACTTAAAATATTGCGCATAATAAGCTTACGCATCTGTTTCAAAAGTAAGACCTTGATATGCAGGTTTTACATAGGATGGGACATAATTTATAACCTTGTTGTAATCCAGCGATCTATCCATATGTGTGAGTATTGCTTGTTTTGGCTTTAAATATTCTATCCATTGTAATGCTTGATCAACAGAGAAATGACTCGGATGAGGTTTAAATTGAAGAGCTTCAATGATGAGAACATCCAAATCCATTAATTTGAATAAAGTTTTTTCAGGAAATTCACTAACATCCGTACAATAGGCAACATTCCCAATCCGGAAACCTAAGGAATGAATATTTCCGTGGTGTTGTAAATGTGTATTGACGCTTATTGCTCCGCCCTGCCCCTGAATAATAAATTGGCTATCTTCATTGATAAGATGCTCTTTTAAAATGGGAGAATAAGATGAATCTTTTGGTGTTTGAAAACAATATCCGAAAGCACTTTTGAGATGCTCTAGTGTAACTCTGTCGGCATAGATATCTATTAAACATTTTTGTGCAAGTGCATAGCTGCGTAAATCATCAATACCGTGGATATGGTCTGCATGAGAATGTGTGTAAAGAGCAGCATCAAGATGGCTTACACGCGCATCAATCATTTGTGAGCGAAAATCTGGACCTGTATCAATAACGATCGTTGTTTTGTCTCCTGAAGGTTTAATACGTTCAACTAATAAAGAACTTCTGTAGCGTTTATTTTTAGGGTTATTCGGATCACATGTTCCCCAATCACCATTGGGTCGTGGTACTCCTGGAGAAGGACCACAACCTAATATTGTAAATCGGTATTGATCACACATATCTTTTGCCTTATTTCATTTTACTAAATAAACGAAAAGCATTACGCGTTGTTATTTGAGCTGTTTCTTCAATGCTTAAGCCAATTGTTTCAGCCAGAACAGCTGCTGTATAGCATACAAAAGATGGTTCATTTGTTTTTCCCCGATGGGGAATAGGTGCTAAGAATGGAGCATCTGTTTCTACTAACAAATGCTCATGGGGCACAATTTTTGCTATTTCACGGATTTCAAGTGCATTTTTAAAAGTAAGAATACCTGAAAAAGAAATATAACCACCAAGTTCAATTCCAGCACGAGCAAGTTGCATTCCAGACGAATAACAATGAAGGATAAAAGGAAAAGCTCCTTCTTTTGTCTGTTCACGTAATATTTTCTCCATATCGATATCGGCATTGCGTGAATGTATAACAAGAGGAAGCTGTGTTTCTCGAGAAGCAATGATATGTTCTTGAAAAACTTTCTTTTGCTCTTCTGGTGTAGAATAATCATAATGGTAATCAAGCCCCCCTTCCCCAAACGCAACAATTTTAGGGTGATTCGAGAGCTGTATAAGCTCTTCAGCTTTAATGTTTTGTTCTTCATGCGCATGATTGGGGTGTGTTCCAACGGAACAAAAGACTTGATCATAGCTTTGTGCAATGGCTAACAGCTTATCTAACTTATGAACATGGGTTGAAATTGTTATCATACGTTTAACGTCAGCATCTAAAGCCCGTTGGATAACATTATCCAAATCTTGTGAAAAATCTTCAAAATCAAGATGACAATGTGTATCAATCAACATGATGAGTGTCTTCTTTCTTCAAGATATAACGAGGAAAAATTGGTTCTGGTGGTGGAAGATCAAGCCCTTCTTGAATTTCTGAATGACTTATATGATACAATAACCGATCATTTTCAGCAACCGCAAGGCTATCAAGAAGTTTCGCTGCTGATTGGGGTATGAAAGGCAAAAGCATAATTCCTATTCTCCGCAAGATTTCTACAGTTACATAAAGAACTGTAGAAAATCTCTCTCGATCATTTTTACGTAAACTCCAAGGTTGTTCGTTGGCAAAATAGCGATTGGCATCTGCTACAATTGAAAAAATAGCTGAAAGTGCTAAATGCATACTATAAGAAGACATAGCTTGGTGTACAGTTTCAAGCACTTGAAGAGATTGTTCTAAAAGTTGTTTATCTTGAGCTAAAAATGAAGTTGGTTTCGGGACTTTTGCATCACAATTTTTGGCAATCATAGACAAGGAGCGCTGTGCTAAATTACCAAGATCATTAGCAAGATCAGCATTAATACGGTTTACAAGGCTTTCATGGCTATAACTACCATCTTGTCCAAAGGGCACTTCACGGAGAAGAAAATAACGGACCTGATCAAGACCATAACGATCAACCATTTCAAAAGGATCAACGACATTTCCAACAGATTTTGACATTTTTGCACCACGATTAAGTAAAAAACCATGTGCAAAAATATTTTTAGGCAATTCAATTCCAGCAGACATTAAAAATGCCGGCCAATAGATGGCATGAAAACGAATAATATCCTTACCAATAATATGCGTATTTGCAGGCCAAAAATCACGTTTTTTTGAATTTTCATTGAAAAAACCAATTGCTGATAGATAATTTGTAAGCGCATCAACCCAGACATACATCACGTGCTTTGGATTCTCAGGAACAGCAATTCCCCAATTAAAACTTGCGCGTGAAATAGAGATGTCTTTTAAACCTGATTTGATAAAACTTATAATTTCATTACGCCGCTCAAATGGGGCAATAAAATCAGGATGTTTTTCATAATATTCAAGAAGAGGCTTTTCATAATGAGAAAGTCTAAAAAAATAACTTTCTTCTTCATTCCATTCAACTGGAGAGCCTAATTCCTTCTCACGACGGATATTGTCTGGTCCAATTTCCGTATCTTTTTCTTCATAATAGGCTTCTTGGCGAACCGAATACCACCCCGTATAACGACCGAGATAAATATCGCCATTTGCTTCCATCTTTTTCCAAATTTCTTGACAAGCTTGATAATGGCGTTCTTCTGTCGTACGGATAAAATCATCGTTAGAACAATTTAATACTGCAAGCATTTTTTGAAACACAGCACTATTACGATCTGCAAGTTGCTGAGGCGTCATGCCTAATGCTGCTGCGGTTTGTTGCATCTTTAGACCATGCTCATCTGTACCAGAAAGAAAAAATACATTTTTTCCGTTTAATCGTTGAAAGCGGGCTAAGACATCGCTTGCAATTGCACTATAGGCATGTCCAATATGTGGAGCACCATTAGGATAAAAAATGGGAGTTGTTATGTAATATGTGTCACGCATGTCATACTCGTTTTAAAACGCCATCAATAAAAGATATAATGACATAACGTCTGTTCATCACATTGTCACGGAAAAACTAATCCTCATGAATAATCTTATGAACTTTAAAAAGTAAGTTAATAACAAACTGCTTTTTATCGAGATTAAACAGTTGTATGTCCTCTATTTCTTGATGAATCTCTTGCCATTTTTCTGCATATTTTTTTGAGAGAAATAAGTCTCCTTTTTCAACGAACATGATAGCTTTTTTTTGAATTTTATTAAGAATTTCATCACAAAATTGTTGAAATGGGAATGTAGAAGAAACAGATGAAAGTGTTTGTGCAAGAGTATGTACAATCGTTGCGTTACAAACAGGTTTCTCTAAGAGAGTATCGATTGTTTTAATAATTTCAAGACCGCCATGGCAAATAAGTAAAGCGGCTTTTCGAGGACTTCCTTTAGATTTTTTAATAATCATTTCAATTGTTTTCTCATCAGGTAAATCCTGATTGGCGAAAATATGTGTAATAACTTTTTTCATTTCATCGTTATTCAACGGACGAAAAGAAATTTTTTGACACCGTGAATGGATTGTTGGAAGCAATTTTCCTGAAGAATGCGTGATAATAACAAATAACGTTTTTGTAGGTGGTTCTTCAAGTATTTTGAGAATTGCATTTGCTGCATTTCTATTCATATCATCTGCAGAATCAACAATAACAATACGCCATCCATTATCTTGCGGTGTTCGGCTTAAAAAATGCATAATATCACGAATATCATCAACGAGTATTCCGGTTTTAAACTTTTGCGTTTTCACATCAAATCGGCGTGAAATATACAAAAGACCAGGGTGACTTCCTTGTGTAATTTGGCGCCATGGAGTAGAATAAGGATCGGGTTTCAAGAAAGCACCCTGTTGAGAACTTAAAATGTTCCAAGCAAGATGAAAGGCTAATGTAGCCTTTCCAATCCCATATTCTCCTTCAAATAATAATGCATGGTGCAAACGCTCTTCTTTAAGCATTTGTGTCAAAAAATGACGAACATCCTCATGACCAAAGACAACATTATTCTGGGATGGTGATAAAATTGTATCAATATCATCATATTGGCGTAAGATATTTACATTACTCATGAAAACTGATCCAACAATGCCTGATGACAAATATTTTTTATTTGATGTGCAATAGCTTCCACTGAGCCAGTAGCATCAATGACTCGAAATCTGTGAGGTTCCCGCTTGGCCAATTGAAGAAAAGCTTGACGCCTTTGTTCTTGAATTTCCAACTGATCTTTTTCAAAATAATCAATTTCTTCTGTTCTTTTTCTTCTTAAATTTGCTCGCTTCATACCACACATTGCTGGCATATCTAATAAAAATGTTAAATGAGGCAAGACACCGTTGAGCGCAATACACTCTAAAACAGCAAGAAGAGAAGAGTTGACTGTGTCATTAAGTCCTTGATAAACGCGTGTAGAATCAATAAAGCGGTCACATAAAACGATTTTACCTTTTTGCAAAGAAGGCGCGATAACCTCGGTCACATGGTCGACACGTGCGGCTGTAAACAAAACAGCTTCAATCAACGGTCCATACTGTTGCGCCTGCCCCGACAACAAAATATGCCGGATTGCTTCTGCTCCTAGCGTTCCTCCTGGTTCTCGTGTTGTGACAACATCATAACCTTGGCGTGAGAGAGACTCAGCAAGTAAAGAAATCTGCACCGTTTTTCCTACCCCGTCCCCTCCTTCGAATGTAATAAAATAACCTGACACGTATGACCTTAACCTTATTAGCGCGTAACTACAAATATTTCCGTAACCATCCAATTGTTATTTCATAGAATGCATTTTTTACTTTTGCAAAGAAACTTCCTTCCTGAACATTCATTCCGGCAAAAACTGGTTTTTCCAGAACAACCTTTTTATCTTCTAAAATTTGAATAACGCCAACTGATTGCCCTAACACGATGGGAGCTTTCAATGGACCATGATATTTAATTTTTGCTTTAACATTTACTTTTTTTTCATTCGAAAGCATAAAACTTATTGGTCTTTTAACAATAAGTGGAACAAAGTTTTTCTTACCACCATAAACAGAAGCACGACCAACCGTTTCTTCTTTTGTGAAAACCGTTTTGAGATCAAATGCCGTCATTCCCCATTGAAGAATGCGTTCTATTTCTTTTGTATATTTTTTACCATCTTGCAAACCATTGATTGCTAAAAAAAGACGTCGATGATTTTTAGAAATGGTGGCAACCATTGAAAAACCTTCTTTTCCGCTGTAGCCAAAACCAAATCCTTCTACACCAAGTTCCTTAGAAACAAGAGGGTTTTTATTACGTTGAAAAATATTATTCCATGTAAAATAAGGCTCACGATAAAGTGCATAATAATCCGGATATTCCTGAACAATATGACGTGCTAATATAATCATATCACGCACGGTTACAAACTGTCCCTCTTCGGGTAGCCCTGTTGCATTAACAAAATGACTCTGAGATAACCCGATTATTTTTGCGCGCTGATTCATCAGTTTTGCAAAATGAGCCTCATCTCCTGATATTCCTTCAGCAAGAATAATAGCAGCATCATTTCCATTCATAATAATTAAACCACGTAAAAGATCAGAAACACTGATTTCTGTCTTTATCTTTGCAAACATAGTGGTTGTACCGGAAGGTGCTCCACCTTTGCGCCAAGCATTTTCACTGACCTTGAATTTCTGCGTACTCTTTAATAATCCCTCCTTTAAATGATGAAATACGACTTCCACTGTCATCAATTTTGCTAATGAAGCAGGAAAAAAGGGAATGTCACTTTGTTTTTCATAAAGTATTGTCCCTGTATCATCATCAAGTAACAACAATTGTGATGCAGAAATTTGAAAATCTTCTGCTCTCCCTCGCGGGTCAAATGCCAATATCCCCCATAAGGTCAATAAGATCCTTAATATTATATACATAGCTGCTCCTCCCATCCCAAAGATCAACATAAAGAATCTTATATAGGAAAAAACTTTTTTATTTCTGCAAATTGGGGAATTATTGATAATCAAGAAAAGATTTTATTTTTATTATGATGCACTTTTTCTCTTCCACCTAGGTTAAGTTTAATATTTTAAATTATGAGAGACAAAAAGATTTTTTATTTGTTGTTTTATATTGGTAGTACATGAATTTATTATCATAAATTATAATATTCCATGTCTGATTCAAAATACTGTAAGATTATTTCGTTATATTTCTTCTCATATTGAATTCAATCAAATCGCTTGATTACGCATCATAAGGAGGATTCGTATATGGATAAAATTTATTAAAAAAAGAGAGTAAAAATACTTCTTATCAACCTCTCAAGTGTTAAGAATTATCGCACAAAATATGGGAGGCTTGCAAAGCGTATGATGGTGGCAGTTCATGTCGCATGAGCATAACGATAGTGATGTCTAAAGGCGTTACAGTCATACCATTCACAGGGCGCTATCGTAAATAGGCTTGTAGTGTGTTGAAGTATGTTTCTTTTAAATAAGTACGTGAATTAGCAATGTAAGTGTATTTTGTTTGAGAGGATCTGTTTTTCGTGAAGGGACTTACTCCATTAAAGAACATGATAAACAAAAGCATGAGGGCACGCATAATCTCTTCATCAGATATTACCGTGGATACTTCAGAAAGATGCAAAGACGAATCAAAAGAAAATATTTTTCTACTTGTTAAGCTTTTTATTCCTCTCAAATTGATTGTGCAGTTGTTTTGGAGATTACACAAACAGAGCCGATACAATAATCTATCTTCATCTAGCAAAAGCTATTACAGAAAAAAGTCGCGCTTTAAGATGAAACCCCTACACTAAACCTGTAAGTTATTATCTTTTGTACTAGAAAATTATATAGATAAAAAATCAACGCATTTTTTCTTAAAACAGTTGTAACCAATTGACCTTTGTTTTTTTGTTTAGCTTATTTATAGAAGCAACTTGATCGAATGGCATCGGCTTATCAACCATGATAGGACCAATTTCTGGCAATTTAACTGCAACAGTTTTATTACGTTGTTCCTGTTCAACAGCAATTACTTTAGCTAATTCTTCTTTGTTTCCTGTATTGCGCTGATCTTTTAACAAAACAGTTTCTCTTTTTTTCGAAATATTTTCCGACGCTAATGAATATGGGGCAGCATTTCCAGGAGTATAAGAGGCCATTAAATATGCACCATCGTAGTAGCCAATGGGTGCTTCAGCAATATATTCTACTTTAACATCTGCGACTCCCCTATCTACATACCCCAGTATTGCCGCAGCTTGCCTTGATAAATCAATGATTCTGTCTTTCATAAAAGGTCCGCGATCATTGACTCTAACAATGATTGAAGATCCATTTTTCAAATTAGTAACACGAGCATAACTAGGTAAAGGCAGTGTAGGATGAGCAGCAGTCAAAAGATTCATGTCATAAATTTCACCGTTGGCAGTTAAACGTCCATGAAAATCTGAACCATACCATGATGCTTCGCCAACACGTTTATAAGTTGGATCACTTTGAGGATAATACCACTTTCCTTTTATTTGATAAGGTTTACCAACAATAGCTCGTCCACGCTTTTTTTCATCCGATTGATTCTTCTTATTGGATACTTGTTGAGGTAGTACAGAAGTGTTTACGTTAATTGGTTTATTATGATAGGAATCTTTTATTGAAAAATTCATAGTTTGGCTTGCGCAACAAGATACCAGTGACTGAGAAATAACGATCATAGAAAACAATTGAAGTGTTGGTTTAATCATAAAAGTAAAATTTTTTTTTCTATTTGAAGGCATCTATTCAGTCCACTTATTTCTGTTAAGTATTACTGTAAAAACCACGTCACGCTTTTTGTACGCGACGGAAGAATTTACGTTTTTAAATGATTCCCCTCACGCATATACCACTCTTGAATTGTCCCCTCTTATCAAGAAATTAACACATTGTTAACCATTTTGTGATTTTCGTAAGAAATAAATGTACTATACTCGATGTTAAAAAGAATAAAATTTAAATAAATCAACGTCTTATAGAAGAGTCATTTCGTAATATAAAGTGTGAATAAGTGGTGATTTTAGCAACTTATTTTGCGAATCATGTAATGCAGTGGGTATTAAAAAATCAACCTACGGATTGAGAAAATTAGCAATCACATGTGCTGTCAACGCAGGTACAACACGTATCGTGAGCTTAAAGCTCTTTTTTGTTGGACAAGAGGTAACTAGCATCGCTCTATTCCAAAAAAGCTGATAGAAAATGGCTGGCTATAGAATCAATAAAAACTTTAAAAAGAATCGAAACAGGAAAAACAAAAAGAATCAGAACAAGAAAGATTCTTAAATTTTTGTATAGTCTATTGATATTATTTAATTTGGTGAGCGCGCAGGGATTCGAACCCTGGACCTACTGATTAAAAGTCAGTTGCTCTACCAGCTGAGCTACGCGCTCTCACACAAGTTATCTAGTTTGTAGACTATCTAATTTGCAGAAAGTGAAGGGAACATACGGTTGACTTTCCATTTGGTCAACACCTTTTGGAGAAAAATATTATTATTTTCTTCAGTTATCAATAATTTTCCGTTTTTGCTCCTTTCTTCATCATTGTATAGGTACTCTTTGTCTTCTTTTTAAATTTTCGATAAAGAAAAAATTTCACTGAAATATTGCATAGATTCGAAGCACTAAAATTATCAGAAATCGCCTTCTTCCCCTCACATAGGTTGTTGAGTATAATGGATAGAGAAGAAAGATACCTTTTACTATAATATTATTTTTATATCTTTATACTTTAGTTTTCAGTTTTCAAATATGAAGACAGCTTTATAAGAGAACATATTGATTTATAATAATTTATCATTTTCTCACTTGAGTGAGAGATCTCAAATACTCTAAGCTTCTCTCGTTTCAAATCTTTTTTATATTGAAACAACAAAAAGCATTTTCTTGACCAATACAAGTGAGGGAATAAAAATACCTTTTATGTCTCCTTTTAAGAACCAAAAATTATTGTAACATTAGGGGGCAGGAAAATAGTATATAGCGTTGGCACATTAGACCTGAAAATGGGACAATGAGAAACAATGGCATTTTGTGAAGCAAGCCGGCCCCATCATTATATTTGCCAGCCCCCAGTGTTGCGACAGCCCTTGGCACTTAAGACGGTTCATAAGAGCCATTTTTATTCCTTTCTTATACAAATTTTATCCACACATTCATCCCGCTTTTGACGTGCAAGGAAATGATTTTGATTGATTCAAGATAACAAACTTGAAATGAGAGAATCTTACGTTATTCGAGACACTCATTCAATATACAAAACAGTAAATTATCATTATAAATCAATATCTTGTATACGGTATGATTTTTATTTATGCATAATAAATATATAACAAAAGCCAATTTTTCCGATAGAATAAAGTAAACATGAAGCAAAAATTTAGTCTCATTGAAAATATCTCGAATGACTATAAATTATACTCACTATTATATCTGTAGATAATTTTACTAAGACAAAAAGCAGAAATAATATGAAATGCGCAAAATGATTTTAAATACCCATAGAGTGTTCTAAATATATAGAATGCCTATTCTGCTATTGATAAATTGCCTTCTAATTAACTTTTTTATATCAGAAATTACAAAATACGTAGATATATTTTAGAGGAAAAGGATAACACTGGTCATAAAATTTAGTGTTGGATAATTCAGCCAGAGCTATAAAGTATTTTTATACATTATTTAATATTAATGTATCTATATAGTATATAAATAATAATTTAAATATATCTATAAATAAACATATTTCTTCATTAACTGATAAGATCAAAAATAAAGAAAATAAATTTGATTTGGCGAGAAAAAATTGTAAAAGTGTTATATGTACATGTATTTTTACTTTAATACTTTTTATTGTTTTGATTGGAATATTGAATGCTAACATGTAAACAATATGAGCTACTCTTGTTTATTCATAACCATATAAAAGAAACTGGTGTTCCTCCTTCTTTTGAAGAAATGAAAAATGCATTAGAACTTTCTTCAAAGTCTGGTATTCATAAGCTCATTATAGCCTTAGAACAACGAGGTTTTATACGTCGTTTGCCCAATCGCGCTCGTGCAGTGGAAGTGATTCGACTCCCTGAAAAAATAACATTTAGCCTTTCTTTAGCACGTAAAATTTCTCCTAGTATAATAGAAAGAAATAAAAGGGAAATATCAAAAAGCTTGAGTAACCTTGATAACTTGGATGAAGAAGAAAAAAAAAATATCACCATTCCTATTATGGGACGTATTTCTGCAAGCGTGCCCGCCTCTGCTATACTGCAACAAATCAACACCCTTTCTCTCCCACACGATATGGTTAATATAGGTGAGCACTACGCATTAGAAGTTAAAGATGATTCTATGATGGAGGCTGGTATCCTTGATAAAGATACAATCATTGTGAAACGTCAAAATACAGCAATAACAGGTGAAATTATTGTTGCGTTTATTGATAAAAAAGAAGCTACATTAAAACGTTATCGACGCAAAGGAGCTTCTATTGCATTAGAAGCCGCAAATCCTCATTATGAAGTACGGACATACGAATCTGAGCGTGTAGAAATACAAGGAAAACTTACTGGACTTATTCGCAAATATTAAAAAATAAACCTTATAGTACGCGATAGATATCGTAATAAGAATCTGTTGAGTATTTTTTATTGTGTCACACGCAATTGACTTCCTCTCTACAACCAAAGGCTGCCCCCAATTCGGTCCATAAACAATCCAAGATCCTTATAGAGCGGGTTTCACTTTCCCTTCCCTCCATATCCTTCACTTACACAAAGCGTAACAAGTAAGCTTTAAAATATTCACCACGTGCTTTATAAAATAACTTGAATGCTTTGAAAGAAGCAGCCTTATATCATCGTCCTCAATGACGGAATTTTACGATATAATAAGATACAATTATATGCATGCATATAAACACATAAAATTTTGTAGAAAAAAATCAAATAACTTTGTAACAGATTGTATGGCATAGGTATAAAAATAAAGAATATTATTTTTTTAAGTTATAGAGCATAACTCAATCATTCATAGTAATTGTAGGATCATTATGGTAGCACCTCGTATTAGTTTTGTCTCCCTTGGATGCCCAAAAGCACTCGTAGATTCTGAGCGAATTATTACAAGCCTTCGCTCTGAAGGGTATGAAATTTCACGTCAACATCAAGGAGCTGATGTCGTTATTGTGAATACCTGTGGCTTTCTTGACTCGGCAAGGAGAGAATCATTAGCCAACATTGATGAAGCTCTCAAAAAAAATGGAAAAGTTATTGTAACAGGGTGTCTTGGTGCTGATCCTGATATCATTCGCCAAACATATCCTAATGTATTGGCCATTACAGGACCACAAGCTTATGAAAGTGTTATAGAAGCTGTTCATACAGCAATTCCTCCTGTTCATGATCCTTTTCTTGATTTAGTTCCTCCCCAAGGTATTCGTTTAACACCCCGCCATTACGCCTACTTAAAGATTTCTGAAGGATGCTCTAACCGGTGTAGTTTTTGTATCATCCCTACTCTGCGTGGTGATCTCACTTCACGTCCCATCAGCGATGTTCTTCGTGAAGCTGAAAAACTCGTACAAGCGGGTGTAAAAGAACTTTTGGTTATTTCACAAGATACGAGTGCTTATGGTATTGATCTTAAATATCTCGAAAATTCTTGGAAAGATCGTACAATCAAAACGAAATTCTTTGATCTTTGTCGCGAATTAGGCGATATGGGTATTTGGGTACGTATGCATTACGTTTATCCTTATCCTCATGTTGATGAAGTTATTGAACTTATGGCTGCAAAAAAAATTCTTCCTTATCTGGATATTCCTTTTCAGCATGCATCACCAGTTATTTTGCGTCACATGAAGCGTCCCGCACTTATGGAAAAAACAAACCGTAGAATTGAAAAATGGCGGAAAATATGTCCAGATCTTGCTTTGCGATCAACATTTATTGTTGGTTTTCCTGGTGAAACGAATGAAGATTTTAATATCCTGTTAGAATGGTTAGAAGAAGCAAAAATTGAACGCGCTGGGTGCTTTAAATATGAAGAAGTAAAAGGAGCCGCCGCAAATGATTTGGGATTAGAAAATATTTCTGAAGAGGTGAAAGAAAGCCGCTGGCATCGTTTTATGGCAAAACAACAACAAATTTCTACACATCTTTTAAAGAAAAAAATTGGGAAAAGACTTCAAGTGCTTATCGATGAAAGTCAAGGAAAAGTTGCTAAAGGACGTAGTCAGTACGATGCTCCAGAAATAGATGGTGTTGTCCATATATCATCACGACGCCCATTGCGTGTTGGTGAATTTGTCACCGTTAAAATCGAAAAATCGGATGCCTATGATCTTTATGGTGTAGCAGTTTGAAATTTAACTTCTTCCCTGTCCTCAATGATGAAGATTTCTATCAGCATTGGTTTATAAAAAGATCGGCTACTCACAATCGAACTTGATCCCTTATGTAACTCACTTCATGAGAATTTACGAGCAATCCTTACCCTGAATGTTTTCTTTACACTCCCAAAATATCAAGCGGTTACATATTCTCTTAGTTTAATGCCTTAAATGACGGTGACGGCGGCGTAACAGAATAAAATAAAATCCATAAATTAACCATTTTTACTTAACAAAAAAGCAAATCGACAACCATACTATTTTCCCATTTTTCATATTGCGACAGTCATTGGTTAGTGAAAGGGAACTTTTTTCAAGAGTGTTTGATGCACACACAAGGATTTCTTTTGGGATATGCAGGCAGATGTGTTTTATGGATGCAATATAAGAGAATTTGAAACAAAACAATTTTGCGGTATTTAAATTAAAAAACAATAAATTATCATTATAAATAAGTATCTTATCTTAAACTCTTTGAGTTTATTTTTAAATAATATCTAATTTTTATTAACACGTTTTAAAATCAAAGAATCTCTTATCAAGCAAATGACTTGGGCGTACATTTGTTAAAGCGCGAATCATCGTATCTTTACGTCCTGGCATTTGTCTTTCGATATTTTTCAGCATTTCTTTCATTGCATTACGTTGTAAACCATCTTGACTACCGCAAAGATTACAAGGAATAATCGGAAATTGCATTGCTTGGGAAAATTTTTCCATATCTTCTTCAGCAGCATAAACAAGAGGACGTAACACAAAAAGATCTCCTTCATCATTTTTAAGTTTTCCAGGCATGGCAGCTAATCTGCCACCGTGAAACAAATTCATAAAAAATGTTTCTAAAACATCATCGCGATGATGACCTAAAACTAATGCAGAGCATCCCTCTTCACGTGCAATACGATAGAGATTACCACGTCGTAATCGAGAACAAAGTGAACAATATGTCTGCGACTCTGCCAATTTATCTGTAACAATGGAATAAGTATCTTGATATTCAATACGATATGGAATTTTATAAGAACTTAAAAAGTCTGGAAGAATATGCTTAGGGAATCCTGGTTGCCCTTGATCAAGATTACAGGCAAGAATTTCAACGGATAAAAGACCTCGCCACTTTAAGTCTAAAAGAAGCGCTAATAAACCATAAGAGTCTTTTCCACCCGATAAAGCAACAAGCCATTTTTTTCCTGTAGAGAGCATAGAAAAATCATCCAAAGCTTGTCGCATATGACGTAAAAGTCGTTTGCGCAATTTATTAAATTCTACGCTTGAAGGAGCAATACGAAACATTGGATGACAATTATCTGCTTCGCTTATTAAAAGATCATCTCTCCCTTCGTTTTCTTCTATTGCCTGATATTCAATGGAAACATCATTCATAATACCATATCCTGCATAAGTAACAGCTCATTTTGCAAAGATAAAAACAAATATTAAAGCAAGCTTACATTTATGTTTTTTGAATTTATAAATTAGATACACAAAAAATAAATGGAACTATATAAGTTCACGACTATAAAACATAGCAATAAACTTAATATAGAACCATTCACAAAAAGTACTTATTAACTTCAAAGATTATAAAAATAACACAATATTTTGAAGTTATAATAATAGAAGAGAGAAACAATTTCTCTTATAGAAAAATTATCGAGAATAAAATTCAACAACCAAATTAGGTTCCATTTGCACAGCATAGGGAACATCTGCAAAAGCAGGAATACGTGTAAAGGTTGCTTTCATCTGTTTATGATCTGCTTCAATATAGTCAGGGACATCACGTTCTGCCAATTGCACGGATTCTAAAACTAAAACAAGTTGTTTTGATTTTTCCCGAACCTCAATAACATCACCTGGTTTACAACGATAAGATTGAATATTTGTGCGCCGCCCATTTACATTAACATGACCGTGATTGATAAATTGGCGAGAAGCGAAAATCGTAGGCACGAATTTTGCACGATAAACAACGGCATCTAAACGGGATTCTAACAAACCGATAAGATTTTCACCAGTATCGCCCCGTCGACGAGCAGCCTCTTCATAGGTTTTATGAAATTGTTTTTCTGAGATATCTCCATAAAACCCTTTCAATTTCTGTTTAGCGCGCAACTGCACCCCATAGTCAGAAAGTTTTCCTTTACGGCGTTGTCCATGCTGACCTGGACCATAATCACGACGATTAACAGGAGATTTTGGACGACCCCAAATATTTTCCCCCATACGACGGTCAATTTTATACTTTGTTGTTTCGCGTTTACTCATCGCATTTCCTTATAAAATAAAACACGAGATCTTAAGATCCCAAGGAAACGCGCCCTCCTCTGCCTTTAAATACTAAAGACTGACAGAATACCTTAACATATCAACATGCAAAGTTATCCACGGGACACGTCAATTAATGCTATTTTCTTAAAAAAAAAGCTAGATCATCATTATTGATCTCGTAATCCAAAGTCAACTCCTTTCATGAGTTTTAAGCCAAATCCTTTAAACAAATTTTCCGTTAAAGAAGTGATATTTTTCGATGTCAACAACGCAAAATCTTGATATTTCTTTATATATTGATGCTGTATTTTTCCTGATAATGGTAATAATGATCTGATATGCTTGGCGATGGCTTTCGCTGGATCAATCCACTCAACGGACCATAAAGCATGTTTATGAAAGAAGTTAATCAAAAAAGGATAATGTGTGCAGGCTAAAACAATAACATCAGTATATTGTCCATTTTTTTCCACAAAACATGGCAGGATTTCTTTTTTTAACTCTTCTATATCGATAGATTTTCCCCGTAAAAAATCTTCCGCAAATCCAGCCAGCTTTTTACTTCCTACAAGCTGAACATGACACTGTCCAGCAAAAGAGTTAATTAATTCGTTTGTATAGGCACGTTTAACTGTTCCAGGAGTAGCTAATACGGAAATAAAACCAGATTTTGTTTGTTCAGCAGCTGATTTAATTGCAGGAACCGTTCCTACAAAAGGGACATGAGGGAAATTCTGTCGTAAATCTTCCATCATCAGTGTAGAAACGGTGTTGCAAGCAATCACACATAAGGCTGGATTGTAGCGTGTTAAAAGATTTGTAAAAATCTTCAAAATACGCTCTTTCAAAATATTTTCTTTCCAATTTCCATAAGGAAATCCTGCATCATCAGCAACATAGATAAATTGCATTTCAGGGATAAGAATGCGCGCTTCCCTGAACACTGTTAAACCACCAATACCGCTATCAAAAAAAAGAACAGGTCGTTCATCCATTAGTTTTCACACTTATTTTATTTTTTTACGATCACGTTCTTCAGGTGCTCTACTCCCCCGTGGATATTGTGGCGAAAAATGATCCAACGAAGATATAATGCCTCGCAATAAACGAACCTCAGGTTCACTAAAGTTAGCGCGCGTAAAAACAGAGCGCAAATTTGCAAGCATGACTTCTTTGCGCTCAAGGGGTCTAAAATACCCACGGATATTCAAAGCCTCTTCTAACTGAGATAAAAAACCATGAAATACTGTTTTATTTGCAGGTTCCATCTCTGCGGCACGAAATGCCGTATCGCTGACATTCTCTAGACCTGTTTTCATCCATTCGTAAGACATTAAAAGAACCGCTTGTGCAATATTAAGTGACGCAAAAGCAGGATTAACTGGAAAAGTAATAATTTCATCAACAAGGCTGATTTCATCATTTTCTAATCCCCATCTCTCTCTTCCAAAGACAATACCTGTCTTATGTCCGATACTTTCACGTTGACGTAATACGCTTGCTGCTTCGACAGCACTTTTTACAGTTTTAAATCCACATCTTTCACGTGCTGTTGTGGCAAAAACATAGTGTAAATCTGCAATTGAATCACGCAATGTATTAAAAATCACAGTGTTGTTAATGACATGATCAGCTTTACTTGCAGCAGCTATAGCTTTTTCATTTGGAAATATTTCTCGAGGTTTGACTAACCGAAGCTTAGAAAGCCCAAAATTCGCCATTGCCCTTGCGACCATACCAATGTTTTCAGGAAGCTGTGGTTCAACTAAAATAATAATGGGACCATTTGTTAAATTTTCACGATTCTTATTCGTTCCAGCCATCAATCTTACCCAGTTTCACTTAAACTATCTCCATCTCCAATATTTTTACGAAACCTTCTTCACAGTACTCTAATGCTGTTTAATAATAAATTATAGATAATCTATCTTTTCTCTCAAAGATAATAAATTTTAAAAGCCATTAAAGTGAACAATGGAATTTATAACAATTTATATAAGATACCGTGGCGTTTTTTACACCAATTTTATCTTTTTAATAGGGAATAGCCCCTACAAATCGTAATCTCAGTTGAATTATGAAATCATAAATCCTAAA
Organism: Bartonella sp. CM120XJJH; assembly: GCF_042194715.1. Lineage (NCBI taxonomy): Bacteria > Pseudomonadati > Pseudomonadota > Alphaproteobacteria > Hyphomicrobiales > Bartonellaceae > Bartonella > Bartonella sp. CM120XJJH. Next base: position 79,524 of record NZ_JBHINE010000005.1, read on the forward strand.
AAGAGATATGCACTTTATTTCCAAACTTTTTCCTGCAAAGCTTATCCGTCGTTATAAACGTTTCCTTGCGGATGTTCAACAAGATGATCAGCGTGTCCTCACCGTATCTGTACCTAACACAGGATCAATGCTTGGATTAACAGCTTTCAACTCCAATATTTGGCTTTCATATCATAACAACATCAAACGAAAATATGCCTATCAATTAGAAATTATTGAAGCCGATAATACGTTGGTTGGCATTAATACTGCCTTACCCAATAAACTTGCGTTAGAAGCAATTCAAAACGGATTACTACCAGAATTAAGTGGATATAAAACAGTTTTAAAAGAACAACGCTATGGGACACAATCACGAATTGACTTTATTTTACGTGATGACATTCTTCCTGATTGTTACCTAGAAGTCAAAAATGTTCATTTTATTCGTCAAAAAGGATTAGCAGAATTTCCTGATAGCGAAACAAAACGTGGTGCACGTCACCTTGATGAGCTCATAGGAGTTGTACAACAAGGAAAACGAGCTGCTATGCTTTATATTATTCAACGAGAAGATTGCGCAGCTTTTGCAATCTGTCATGATCTTGACCCACTCTATGGACGTAAGTTTGATTTAGCATTAAAATCAGGAGTAGAATGTTATGCTGTAAAGTGTCATGTAAGTGTAGAAGGCATTTTTCCGATTCAGAGAGTAACAATAGAAAATAGAAGAAACAATGACTGAGTATATCGAATATAATAAAATCCCTTTAAAGTTTAATGGAAAAATCCGCATTTTCGATGATTATGCTTTTACTAAAATGCGTGAAGTTGGTCGTATTGCTGCAGAATGCCTTGATGCGCTTATGGATATTATTAAGCCGGGTGTTACTACGCAAGAAATTGATGATTTTGTATTCATTTTTGGTGCTAAGAGAGGAGCACTTCCTGCTGATCTAAATTATCATGGATACAGCCATTCATGCTGCACATCTATCAATCACGTTGTCTGTCATGGTATCCCCAATAAAAGACCTTTGCAAGAAGGCGATATTGTAAATGTTGATGTAACTTTTATCCTTGATGGTTGGCATGGAGATTCAAGCCGAATGTATCCTGTTGGAAAAATTAGACGTGCAGCAGAACGCTTGCTAAAAATAACCTATGAAAGTCTTATGAAAGGAATCGCTGTCGTTAAGCCTGGAGCAACGACAGGTGATATTGGGGCAGCCATTCAACAGTATGCAGAATCTGAACGCTGTTCAATTGTGAGAGACTTTTGCGGACATGGTATCGGCCAGCTTTTCCATGATGCTCCCAATATCCTCCATTATGGAAACCCTGGAGAAGGAATAGAATTAAAACAAGGTATGATGTTTACAATTGAGCCTATGATTAACCTTGGTAAACCACAAGTTAAGGTTTTATCTGACGGTTGGACTGCTGTTACCCGTGACCGCTCTCTGACAGCACAATATGAACATACAATTGGTGTCACAAATGAAGGATATGAAATATTTACACAATCTCCTAAAAATATTTTTTATATTCCAAATTCGCATATCTAACGCAATGTAGAGATGTTATGGCTAAAAAATTAAATCAAAAGGAAGATACTCAAAGTGATCACTTTGCATTAACATCGAGTTCTCCACTTACCCCAGTATCAGAAAGAAAAAGTGAAGAGCCTCAGAAAAACGCACAGCTTCATAAACATTATCAAGGACATCGTGAGCGTCTTCGGAAGCGCTATTTAAAGTCAAAAGGAAATGCAATTGAAGACTATGAATATCTTGAATTATTGCTTTTTCGCACAATACCCCGTGCAAACACAAAACCCATAGCTAAAAATTTGATAGCGCGCTTTGGTTCATTAGCTGATGTGTTGGGAGCGGATATTCACCGACTTCAAGAAATTCCAGGATGTGGTCCCGCCACTGCAATTGATTTAAAAATTATTTCAGATGTTGCTGGACGTCTTGCTCGTGCGCAATTGTTTAAACGCAATATTTTTTCATCATGGGATAAAGTGTTAGCTTATTGTAAAGCTGTTATGGCTCACGAAACACGTGAACAATTTCGTATTTTGTTTCTTGATAAGAAAAACGGCTTACTTGCTGATGAGGTGCAACAAACTGGAACCATTGATCATACCCCTGTTTATCCTCGTGAAGTTATTTCTCGAGCTTTAGAGTTATCTGCATCAGGACTTATCTTAGTCCACAATCACCCTTCTGGCGATTCCACCCCCTCTGATGCAGATATAACAATGACATATCGATTAAAGGATGCAGCAAATGCATTAGGTATTATTATCCATGACCACCTTATTATTGCACGAAATAACCATACGAGCTTTAAAGCGTTAAAACTTATATAAATCTTATAGGATAAAAAAGACTTCATTCAACTGTGAATAACGAATCAATTTTCTAAATCAATATCTAATATAGCCATTGAGAAATTATAGGAGAGCTCATCTTCATCTTCATCTCGATAGATAATGCCTAAAAACTCATCTCCCATATAAACCTCACAAGAATCACTCTTTTTAGGCCGCGCTCTGACTTGCAATGCTGAGTTTTGGAATATATTTTTTAAATAATTATCAAGTTTTTTTATTTCATCAGCATTCACTATGCTCTCCTGTTTTTTTGAAACGATTAAAATAATTGCGTGTCGCGCAAATAAGACATTCTTATGATTCTGTAAAGTCAGTAAAAAAGCATAATCTGAATATTTACTTAATGTTACATATATTTACAACGTTCTTTATATATTCATAAAGAACTTCTACAAAAAGAATCTATCATTATTAAATATACCCGTATAGATTAAAAAATGGCAAAAAAACTGTATATTTTTAATAATTTTACTTTATCTCCAATTTTAGCATCTGTATTTAGAATGCATATTCGTAAGAATAAATTGATCAATAATTTATAATTTTATTCCTTTTATAAAAAATATAAATAACAATAATTATTACAACATTCAAAAATATTTCTTTTAATAACTTTTAAAGTATAATTATTTAATCTTAGAAGAATTACATCTCTAAAAAATATACAAAATAAGCAAATAAGAGTTTATTTTTCTTTTCATTTTTTATAAAAACTTATGTCACAACAGAAAAATTTTTAAATAAGGTTTTTTCAATTTATACGAGATAAAAATACTGAGTATTTTTGTAAATGCTAAAACCTATGAAGAATGCTTATCTTATAGGATAACGAGAAAGAAAATCTATAACGCCTTTTTTATAAACTTTATCGCCTACAGCAAGCATATGATCTCGACCAGGAATTGATAAAGCTTCACCACAAGGCAATAAAGCTGCTAATGGCTCTGCAGCACCGCCGATTTCATCTAATGAACCAACGGCAACAAGTGCAGGTTGTTCAATTTTGTAAACTTCAGACGCCGTTAACTCCTGTTTTGATGTAATAATACAAGCAGCAAGAGCACGCCTATCGCTTTTCGTTTGATCGGCAAATTTACGGAACATTAAACCACGCGTATTAGTAATGGTAGAAATATCTTCTGCTAAAAGGGCCTCAGCAACAGGCTCCCAATTTCCTGCTCCCGTTACCATACCAATACCTAAACCGCCAAAAATAACACTGTGTACATATGTTGGATGCAAAAGAGCCATGAACGCACTAATACGAGCCCCCATAGAATATCCCATAACATGGGCTTTAGATAACTCTAAATGCTGTAGTAACTTTATTGCGTCGCCAGCCATAGCTTGAGGCGTATAAAAGACAGGATCATAACTTTTAACTGAATCTCCGTGACCGCGATTATCAAGAGCAATAACACGATATCCTGCTTCAGTGAGAATACGAAACCAACCCGTTGCATACCAATTCACCCGTGCAGAAGATCCAAAACCATGGATCAACAAAATAGGCGCCCCCTGCCCTTCTTCTCGATAAGCAAATCGCAAACCATTATATTCAAAAAAACGAATATCTTCAGCGGTCATTTTTTATTGCACTTTCCACAAAGTACAGGATGAATAACACGTTGCCCTTTTTGTATCTTTTTTTCAGAAACTTCACCAGCATTAATCTCAAGTGCAAAAGCTGCAGGAACTTCTGATGAAATGGTATTTGTTGAAAATGGAGAGGTGTTTTCAACAATCGATACAATAATTCCCTCGGAGTTTAAGAAAATCATATCTAAAGGTAAAGGCGTATTTGCCATCCACATAAAAATTTTCTGTTCATCTCCCGGTTGAGAACTTTTTAGCTGCTTAAAGAGCATTGCACGATCGCGTGGAAAATCAGTTCGATACATTAACCCAGCCGCTGCTTGAGATGGCGTAAAAGCAATCTCTACCTTATAAAAAACCGTACCTTGCTTTGTATGTATTTCTAAAGGAATCGGATGCACAGAAATCTCTATGGGCTTTTTTGCCACAACAACACGCATATCTAACATAAAAAGCATCACCAATAAAACAATATGCCTCTTTTTAAAAAGCTTTAACATTCTTGTCTCCACCATAGAAAAATTTTAAATTTTGTTTCTAAAATAAAAAGTACTAGAGTTTAAAAGCCAAAAAATAAGAGATTTGCTTCCTTGTTGCTTTCTAGTTTCTTTCAGCGTGATATCGCAATTTTCTCTATTTGGTTTATGGGTTCACTAGAGCCATATTTTCTTTAAAAATCTACCTCTATAGCAATTTACGAAATAACTATCTTTAAAAACATAGAAAACATACTGTTTTCACTCGTGAAATTCAATGCGTAGCAAAAGGAATGCCGATATCCGGATAAATCTCTGCTGTCATTAAACCTTTTTCTCCTTTACCAAAACGTACAAGAACAACCTGGCCAGAACGAAGCTCTGCTAAACCAAAACGGCGCAACGTTTCCATATGAATAAAAATATCTTCTGTTCCTTGCCCACGGCTAAGAAAACCGAAACCTTTGTCACGATTAAACCATTTAACAATTGCACGTTCTAGTCCACTTTCTGGAGTAACAACAACATGGGTACGCGCTGGAACTTCTGATGGATGAATTGCTGAAGAACAATCTATAGATTTCACCTGAACGCACTTTAATCCTCGTTCAGTTTTTTCCACAGCACAAATAACTTTAGCTCCCTCCAAAGCTGTTTGAAAACCATCCCTTCGCATTACCGTAACATGCAATAATATATCGGGAAAATGAGGTAAATCAGGTACAATAAATCCATACCCCTTACTACCATCAAACCACTTAATGACACCACTGATTTCGATAATCTCCCCACAAGCACCTATACTATCCTCAGATGGGGAACAATCCTTTAATGCATCCTTACTCGTCATAATAACGTGATCCTGTAGCTTATAAATTGTACGATATTGATTCTCTAGGTTTAAGTAAACATTGCTCTTGTATCAACAAGCAAGCCCCAAGATAAGATTTCCCCATATTGTCGTATCTTCTATGTTAATGTCAGAGAATATCAACATGAATATTTACAAAACTATTTGATTGTACACTTTACATACCGTACAAGGAGTGCCCTACAAAAGAGCTCATATAAAAGTTTTTTTACATAATGATATTTTGATTAATGTGTAACTTGCATGATGAAGAAGTTCAATATAAGGTGAAAAAACGACAATTCAATTAAGGAAAATGCGCAATGCAATTGAAGAAAATCCTTACGACAATCGCAGCATTTATGGCATTTACAGCAAATGTTTATGCGAGTGAACCTATTAAGATTGGAGTTTATCTTCCATTAAGTGGTCAAAATGCATTTGGAGGTCAGCTTGAAATTAGAGGTATAGAATTAGCCCATAAAAAAGTTCCAGAAATTTTAGGACGTAAAGTGGAACTTGTTATTATTGATAATAAGTCTGATAAGGTAGAAGCAGCTAATGCTGTTATGCGTTTAACAGCAAGTGAAAAAGTAAGTGGAATCATTGGTAGCTATGGTTCTTCGCTCTCGTTAGCAGGTGGTGAAATATCTGAAAAAGCAAAGACTCCAACCATTGCAACGTCCTCAACAAGCCCCCTTGTTACACAGGGTAAAAAATATTACTTCCGTGCTTGCTTTATTGATTCCTATCAAGGGGTAGGAATCGCAACTTATGTAAGCCAAACTTTGCACGCAAAAAAGGCTGCTATCCTTAAAGATATTTCAAGCGATTATGCCATTGGTCTTGCAAGCTATTTTACGCGTGCTTTCAAAAAATTAGGTGGTGAAGTTATCTCAAATTTAAATTATAATTCTGGAGATCAGGACTTTTCAGCTGTTCTCACGCAAATTATCGCTCAGAAACCTGATATCTTATTCATCCCATCTTACTTTTCTGAAGGTGCTATCATCATGAAACAAGCACGAGAATTAGGGGCGAGGTTTCAAATTATGGGTGGAGATGCTATGGATAATCCAGAAACCATTACGATTGCAGGAAAAGCTGCAGAAGGTTTCTTACATACGACACTTCCCTACAGTGAGGATATGCCAAATATGTCAGTAGCTGCGCAAGAATTCACAAAAGAATGGAAAGAAGCCTACCCTGACAAAGAGCCAAATATCAATTCTGTTTTGGGATACACGAGTTATATGATGTTCATGAAGGCTATTGAAAATGCTGGTAGCACTGATCGTGAAAAAATTACTATCGCACTTAGCGAATTAAAAGATTTCCCTACCCCCTTTGGAGATATGTCAATGGATAAAAATCATAACCCTAAAATTCCTATTGGTATCATTAAAATACAGGATGGAAAACGTGTTTATTTAGAAGAAGTTAAACCTGCTTTTTAATTAAAAAGTTTTACTTATTAAAATACAAGAATTGGTTGAGGATCTTTTTCTCAACCAAAAACTTGGAAATTTCTTATTGTCCTATGTAAATTAACAAATGTGGAAGGATGAGAGATGAGCACTGAAATGTTCATCCAGTACTTTTTTAATGCACTGGCATTGGGATCTCTTTATGGGCTTATTGCTATTGGCTACACCATGGTCTACGGTATACTGAGGCTCATTAATTTTGCTCACGGTGATATCTTTATGCTGGGAGCATATTTTGTTTTCTTTTCCACAATTGGTTTTATGCCTGCTTGGGCGGCTTTTCTTCTTTTGTTCCTTGCTGCTCTTGTTTATTATTCGGTCTTTATAGGCTTTAAAAGGCGTCCTCCAATTTATTGGATTGGTGCTTTCTTAATCCTTGCGCTAGGATTTGTTTATTATTTAAAAATTTCCCCACAAGATTTTACACCGATTTGGGTTTTAGCTCTTTGTTTTTCCATTTTTATTACAAGTGCTGTGGGTGTTGCTGTTGATCAATTTGCTTATAAACCTCTACGCCATGCTCCGCGTATTTCGGGACTTATCGGTGCAATCGGTGTTTCTTTTTTTATTGAAAATCTTGCTACTGTACTCTTTAGTGGTGTTCCGAAAGGTGTACAACAACCAGATTTTCTTGTAACGCCATTTTTATGGCATCTAGGATCAGGAGCAGATGGTATCATCAGAATTGCTCCCATGTCTCTGATCGTTCCCGTTGTGTCATTAATTCTTATTTTATTACTGTTATGGATTATCCATAAAACAAAACCGGGTCTTGCTATGCGCGCAATCTCCCATGATATTGAAACAACACGTTTGATGGGTGTGTCTGTCAATAAAGTTATTGCGTTTACATTTGGAATAGGCTCAGCTCTTGCCGCCATAGCAGGCATTATGTGGTCTTTACGTTATCCTCAAATTCAGCCTTATATGGGTGTTCTTCCTGGTCTCAAAGCATTTATCGCTGCTGTTATCGGAGGTATTGGTTCGATACCAGGAGCAATGTTGGGAGGATTGTTATTAGGGTTTATTGAAATTATGATTATCGCATTTTTTCCCGCGCTATCTGGATATCGAGATGCCTTTGCTTTCATTTTATTGATTCTGATTCTATTGATATTGCCCACAGGATTAATGGGTAAAAGAAATCAGGAGAAAATCTAATGACAAAGTCAGCGACAACTGTTTTATCGTGTATAAGTGTTTTAGTTCTCATAGGTTTTTTATTTTATGCTGATAGCCATTTTAATGACTATACGCTTCGTATCATAAATCTGATTGCTATTAATGCAATATTGGCAATTTCGCTTAATTTGATTTACGGTTTCACAGGTATGTTTTCTCTTGGACATGCTGGATTTATGGCTATTGGTGCTTATGTTTGCGCAATTTTACTTCTTTCCCCTGAGCAAAAAGAAATGATGTGGATTCTTGAGCCTATTGCTGAACCATTATATCATTTACAGTTACCTTTTTTTATCGCTGTTGTTGTCAGTGGTTTGTGTGCTGCAGTTGTAGGTTTATTGATTGCTTTACCAATACTGCGTCTTGGTGGCGATTATCTTGGAATTGCAACATTAGGTTTTGCGGAAATTATTCGCATTGTCATTACAAACGCAACATCGCTCACAAATGGCTCTTTGGGAATAAAAGGAATACCTCAAGACGCAACATTATGGTGGAACTATGGTTGGCTAGCGTTTACAGTTCTTTTTAGTGTCCTTTTACTGCGAAGCAATACTGGTAACGTATTACGTGCTATTCGTGATGATGAAATAGCTGCGAAAACTATGGGAATTAACGCGTTTTTCTACCGTAGTTTTTCTTTTACTGTTGGAGCGTTTTTTGCAGGTATAGGTGGCGCATTAATGGCGGCTCTTATTTCAACCATTGATCCCAAAATGTTTAATTTTCTTCTGACTTTTAATATTTTAATGATTGTTGTTGCTGGTGGTCTCGGTTCAATTACAGGGAGCATTATTGGCAGCATTATTATTACAGTCATGCTTGAATGGCTTCGTATTATTGAAAGTCCATTTGACTTAGGTTTTATACATATTCCAGAAACCCCAGGACTTCGTATGGTTGTTTTTTCTCTTTTATTGCTGGTAATTATCTTGTTTTGGAGAAAAGGGTTGATGGGACAACGAGAATTCTCATGGAATGGAATTTATAGCTTTTTGACACGCAAAAAGCTTTCTAATACTGAGGGAAAGCTATGAACGACACCATCCTTTCACTCAATAATATTGTAATGCGTTTTGGCGGATTAGTTGCTGTAAATAATGTTAATATGGCAATTAAACGAGGAAGTATTACTGGATTAATTGGTCCCAATGGTGCTGGAAAAACAACAGTTTTCAATATAATTTCTGGTTTTTATGCTCCTACAAGCGGCATCATTCTTTTTGATGAGCAAAAAATTTCTGGAGCGTCTCCTTATATTATCTGTAGACGCCATATTGCCAGAACGTTTCAAAATATTCGTCTTTTCTCAGGGTTAACGGTTTTGCAGAATGTTATGGTAGGAGCACATGTTCGACAAAAATATCCTTGGTTTTCTTCAGCTCTATTTTTTTCAAAAGCAATGAAAGAAAAGAAGGAGATTTATAAAAATTCCTTAGAGCTCCTTGAACAGCTACAACTTGATCACCTTGCCAATCAATCGGCAACGGCTTTACCTTATGGTGTGCAACGACGTTTAGAAATTGCACGCGCGTTAGCCACAAAGCCAAAATTGCTTCTTCTTGATGAGCCTGTTGCTGGCATGAATCCACAAGAAAGTGAAGATCTTAGAAAATTCATAGAAAAAGTGCAAAAAGACTTTGATCTTACAATTCTTCTTATTGAGCACGATATGAAAGTGGTTATGGGGCTTTGCCAACATATTTTGGTTATGGAATATGGCTGTTGCATTGCCAATGGCACACCAGATGAAATTCGTAATAACCCTAAAGTTATTGAAGCTTATCTTGGCGGAGATGTTTATGGATATTCTTAAAATAAAAAATCTTAACGTTCATTATGGCGCCATTAAAGCTGTTCAAAATCTTTCTATGTCCATAAAACGGGGCAGTATTGTCACTTTAATTGGAGCCAATGGTGCAGGAAAAAGCAGTATTGTACGTTCTATTACAGGACTTAATCGCTCTGTTTATGGAAAAATTACCTATAATGGTGAATCAATTATTAAAAAATCACCAGAAGAGATTTTACGATTAGGGATTGCTCTAAGCCCTGAAGGACGACGTATTATGCCCCATCTCACTGTTTTAGAGAATCTTCATCTAGGCGCTTATATTCGTCACGATAAGCAGGGAATTTCCCGTGATATTGAATGGATATTTGATCTTTTTCCGCGTCTACGTGAAAGAGCAAAACAGTTGGGAGGAACAATGTCAGGTGGTGAACAACAGATGGTTGCTGTGGGCCGTGCACTCATGAGCAACCCTGATATGGTAATATTAGATGAACCCTCGTTGGGGTTAGCACCACTTCTCGTTCGAGAAATTTTTTCGATTATTCGGAAAATTAATGATATGGGAAAAACTGTTCTTCTTATTGAACAAAATGCATTTGCTGCGCTTTCTATCGCTGACTATGCTTATATTTTAGAGGTAGGACATATTTTATTTCACGGTGAAGGTAAAACTATGCTCTCTGATTCGCGTGTTAAAGAAGCCTATCTTGGTGGATAAAGACTACGAATTGAGGAAATAGAGTTCATCCCTCCACCCTTCAAAAAAGCATTTCTCATTAAGGATGAGAAATGCTCCTTTGTGAATTTTTTATTATTACATCCACCATTTTTCTGCACTGAATATCCCTGCTTCTTTTTCAATAATGTGCGCTATCTGAAAAATGACTTCTTCAGCAAAAGGTTTACCAATCAATTGCAATCCTAAAGGTAACCCATTTGATGATAAACCAGCAGGAACAGAAATTCCTGGTAAACCAGCCATATTAACTGGCACAGTAAAAATATCATTAAGATACATTGCTACAGCATCATTTTTTATTTTTTCATCAGCAATACCAAAAGCAGGTGTTGGTGTTGCTGGTGTCAAAATAGCATCAATGCCTGAAGCAAAACATTGATCAAAATCACGTTTTACGAGTGTTCTTACTTTTTGAGCTCTTAAATAACAGGCATCATAATAACCAGACGAAAGGACATAAGTCCCAACCAAAATACGCCGCTTAACTTCATTACCAAAGCCAACAGAACGCGTATTTTCATACATCTCAATGATATCTTTTCCAGGCACGCGCAAACCAAAACGTACACCATCATAACGCGCTAAATTAGAAGAGGCTTCTGCAGGAGCTATAATGTAATAAGAAGGTAGAGCATATTTTGTATGGGGCAAAGAAATATCCTTAATCTCAGCACCAGCTTCTTTTAACCAATTTATTCCTTTTTGCCAAAGCTCAATAATTTCTGGAGACATTCCATCCATATGATATTCTTTTGGAATGCCGATTTTCATTCCTTTAATTGATTGGCCAAGATAACTTTCATAATCAGGAACTGGTAAATTCACAGAAGTAGAATCTTTTTCATCAAAAGAGGCCATTGATCTTAGTAAGATAGCGCAATCACGAACATCTCTGGCAACAGGTCCAGCTTGATCAAGGGATGAAGCAAATGCAACAATACCCCACCGTGAACAACGTCCATAGGTTGGCTTTATTCCTACAGTTCCAGTAAAAGCTGCTGGTTGACGTATTGAGCCACCTGTATCAGTTGCAGTTGCACCAGCACAAATTTGTGCAGCAACAGCGGCAGCAGATCCTCCCGAAGACCCCCCAGGTACGAGTTTTTCATTCGAGCCTTTTTTTCTCCATGGACTAATAACGGGACCATAATATGATGTTTCGTTGGATGAGCCCATAGCAAACTCATCCATATTAAGTTTTCCTAACATCACAGCACCGTCTTGCCATAAATTAGCCGTGACAGTTGATTCATAGTGTGGTTTAAAACCATCAAGGATATGTGAACAGGCTTGAGTATGAACACCATAGGTTGCAAAAAGATCTTTAATCCCCAAGGGGATTCCTTCTAAAAACCCTCCCTGCCCTTTCGCTAAACGACACTCTGATTCAGTCGCCATTTTCATTGCCTGTTCTGCTGTTATTGTTACATAAGCATTCAAAATTGGATTAGCTGATTCTATTGCTTGTAAATAAGCTTCCGTTAATTCTGTTGCTTTGAGATTTTTTTTTGTTAGAGCATCACGAGCTTGCGCAATTGTGAGGTTTGTTAATTCAGTCATATTGGTTCTCAAATTTCAAAAATATAAAAAGTTACTCAACAATTTTTGAGACAAGAAAAAATTTTTCTTCTGTAACAGGGGCATTGGCTACAATATCTGCTGCTTTATCGCCATCTGTAACACTATCTTCACGCATTCGTAGAGTCATCGGTATCACAGATATTAATGGCTCAACTCCACTGACATCAACTTCATTCAATTGCTCAACAAAACCTAAAATAGCATTGAATTTTTTTGTCACAGGTTCTATCTCATCATCGTGGAGAGCGATTCGCGCTAAATGTGCGATCCTCTTGACGGTCTCTTGATCAACAGACATACTCTTTACGCCTTTCTGCTTTTTTGTTTATTTACTGATCTTTATTCTGGCTATACAAGGGTGCACTTGTAAGTGCAAGAATATTAGATAACATGAATAAAGAATATAACTATAGATCTGAAACATTAAAAAACGTATCATACCCTTATGACTGTTATTAATATAGATGAAGTTATAACACATCTTTTGCCTAAACAAACAATAGCAGGCTTAGATTTAGGGACAAAAACTATCGGAATTGCGATTTCTGATATGGGGCTGACTGTCTCAAATCCGCGTCCTGTACTACAGAGAAAAAAATTTACAGAAGATGCTTACACACTTATTAAAATTTTTGACCGTGAAAACGTAGGCGTTATTATCATTGGCTTACCCCTTAACATGAATGGAAGCAGCGGCTCTCGTGTTCAAGCAACCAGAGCTTTTGTGAGCAATATGAAAGCTTATACAAAAATTCCATTTGTTTTTTGGGACGAACGTTTATCAACAATTGCTGCAGAACGTTCTCTTCTAGAAATGAATGTATCGCGCGCTAAAAGAGCAAGCCGAATTGATTCGGCAGCCGCCGCTTTTATATTGCAAGGTGCTCTTAATAGAATTCAAAACTTTCATCATATGGAAGGATAGAGGACATTGAGCAAATGTCCTGCATTATATCGTGCAATGAGCATCCCGTAAGAAGATCTCCATTGTCCCCCAAGGCGGCTTTCCATATAGGCATTTGCAACATGTTCTATGTCTGTAGAACGTAATGCTGCTGCTGCTGCTGCATAGGCTACTTGTTCAACAAAAAACCTTCCTGCACCTTCATTTGCTGATGCCATATCACCTGCTGACTTAATAATTTCAATTGCTCTTGGTCCCGCTGGTCCAATATCAAGAGCTATTTTTTCCAACAATTTCTGAAACAATCCCGGTGCTTTTTCAGCAATAAGAATGGCATCCTTTACCAATTGATTAGCAGAACTATTTCTCACAATTCGCGCAGGCCCATTATGCAACATTTGTGATAATGGATTATTCTCTATAAAACTTTCAATACCAAGTTGTGCAATAATTTCGCCAATAATAGGCACAACCAATTGACTTACGTGATAAGCAATAATAGGTGTCATAATGCGGGCAAAGGCTGCTTCAGAACGGTCATTTGCTGCATTATCAAATGCTTTCGCTAAACGCAAAACCAATGCTTGTGAAGCAGCAATATCTAATGCAATATCTGCAAAAATACGTTCTGTCAGTGGTGGTAAAGGCTGATTGGGCATTTTTTCCCGGAAAAAATCTATACCAAATTGAAGAGCCGCTCGTAAAACACCTGCCGATATGACTGATTGATCGAAACGCATCATCGTCTCGATATCTTTAATAACTTTAAGCCCTTCTCCGGCATTTCCCAAAAGCCAACCATAACTGCCTTGGAAATCAACAATCCCCTCTGGTGTTAAAATTTCTCCAGAACGCTGAATTAAATGACGAATTGATATAGATCCATTTAATGCGCCATTTTCTTGTATACGTGGAATAAAAAAACAACTTAAATGACCATTTAAATCTGCACTAACAAGATATCCGTCAGCGGTAGGATTAATAACATTGGTTTTTACAACATTTAAACGATATAGATCACGTTCCATACTTTCATCGAAAGAAATTTTCTTAACACTTGGAAAATTAAAAGCGTATTTTTCAATATCGTCAAATGCATAAGTTAGAGAAGCAGCCTTTTTATGATGAATAGGCTTTGATGAGGAATCATATTGGCGTGATAAAAGTACATTTTGCCATTTTTTGAAGAGCTCAATATCACTAATTAAAACAGCAATAGCTGCACTCGTTATAGTAACTTCATTCAAATGTCCTGTTTCTAAACCAGCAGATAAAGCTAAACGAATCGCACGCGCTTGATAGCGGACTCCATTTTCTGAGCTCGTATTTTCCCAAAGCGAGGTAACCAAACCTGCTTGTCTAGAATATTGTTGAAGAGCTTGATAGGAAGAATGGATCTCTAATTTTTCAGTTGGCTGCCCCCATTCATCATTATAGCATAATAAAGGCTTATAATGATTCGCTAAGCAAGAAAGTTTCCATGCTTCTCGACTCGCCGCAAAATCCCCTATTTCTTCAAAACTCGCTAACAAAAACTTAGGCAAAGTAGAGGCAATACGAAACATAAGCGTATCGCTAAGAAATGTATTTTTTCGACGGTTATTTTGCGCAGATACAGCACTCATAGGTATATTCCTACATTCAAATCATTCATATCATAGACTATTTGTCTTTTTAGAGTTAAGAAACATTTATCATATTCAAACAAATGCTTGTTTAACCTGTTTAGAGAGAGATAAAGAAGAATGCTATGATTCAAGATAATTTTTTTCCACTTTTCCCTCATCAACATCTTTTAGCTATTAAAGATCTGAGTGTACAAGATCTTAATACATTGCTTGATCGTGCAGAAGCAAATGTTATCCTTTCTAACAAAATTGATAAAACAAAATCTACTTTGCATGGACGGACTCAAATTAATCTCTTTTTTGAAGCCTCTACGCGAACACAATCTTCTTTTGAATTAGCGGGTAAAAGGCTAGGTGCACACGTGATGAGTCTTGCGATCAGCAACTCATCTGTAAAAAAAGGAGAAACATTACTTGATACAGCTACAACTCTCAATGCGATGAAGCCAGATATACTGGTTTTTCGCCATAACAGCGCAGGAGCGGCAGCTTTCTTAGCGCAAAAAGTTGATTGTTGTGTCATTAATGCAGGTGATGGTGCTCATGAACATCCAACCCAAGCTTTATTAGATGCTCTAACCATTAAAAGGACAAAAGGTCGTATTGAAGGATTAACTGTTGCGATTTGTGGAGATATCTTACACTCACGTGTTGCCCGTTCCAATATCCTAAGTCTCAATGCTTTGGGTGCTCGTGTTCGTGCTGTTGCTCCCTCAACACTCTTACCCGCAGAAATCGCTCATATGAGTGTTGAGGTTTTTACCACGATGAAAGAAGGTCTTAAAAATGCTGATGTTATCATGATGTTGCGCTTACAGCATGAACGGATGACAGGCTCTTTTATTCCCTCTACGCGTGAATATTTCCATTATTTTGGCTTACATAAAGAAAATTTAGCCTATGCCAAAAACGATTGCATTATTCTGCATCCAGGCCCAATAAACCGTGGTGTAGAGATTGCATCCGACATAGCAGATGGACCACAAAGTATGATTCATACACAAGTAGAAATGGGAATTGCAGTGCGTATGGCTGTCATGGAGGCTTTATTAGATTCACGTGCAAAGATCAGTGGAGAAAAAAAATGATAAAACCAATTGTTTTTCAAAATGCTCGTATTATTGATCCTTCGCGCGCAATCGATGAAATTGGTACAGTTATTGTTGAAAATGGACGGATTATAGCCGCTGGAAAAGAAGCTCTGAATCAGGGATTCCCTGAAGAAGCAGAAGTTATTAATGCACAAAACAAAGCAATTCTCCCCGGACTTGTTGATGCCCGCGTCTTTGTTCGAGAATTAGGCAATGAACACTGTGAAACAATCGCATCAACAAGTCAATCCGCAGCAGCAGGTGGTATTACTTCCTTTCTTATGATGCCAAATACGCATCCAGTTATTGATAATGTAGCACTGGTTGAATTTATTAGGCATACAGTACAAGAAAAGTCATCGGTCAATATTTATCCCGTTGCTTCAATCACACAAGGTTTCAACGGACAAGAAATAACGGAATTCGGCTTACTAAAAGATGCAGGAGCTGTTGCCTTTTGTGAAGGAAAAAAAACGCTTCAAAGTTCATCTGTTATGCGGCGTGCAATGACTTATGCACGTGATTTTGATGTTCCATTGATGCATGAAACGCAAGATAAAGATCTTACAGGCCAAGGTGTGATGAATGAAGGACTGCTCGCCAGTTGGCTTGGTCTTTCTGGAATTCCCCGCGAAGCAGAAGTTATCCCACTCGAAAGAGATCTGAGATTAGCAGTATTAACGCAAACACGCTATCATGCTGCTCAAATATCGACAGCACTCTCTGCTGATGCACTTCGTTTAGGTAAAAAACGCAGTGAGAAAATTTCAGCGGGGGTATCTATTAATCATTTATCTTTTAATGAAAATGACATTGGTGAATATCGCACCTCTTTTCGCTTAATGCCCCCATTGCGTACAGAAGAAGACCGTGTAGCAATGATTGAAGCAATAAAGGATGGGACTATAGATGTTATTGTCTCTTCTCATGATCCTCAGAGTAACGACACAAAACATTTACCATTTAATGACGCGGCAGTTGGCGCTATTGGTATGGAGACCTTATTGAGCGCAGCCTTACGCCTTTATCATGATGAGAGCCTATCTCTTCTACGGATAACGGAACTTTTGTCAACGGCGCCTGCAAAGCTCTTTGGACTCAATGCAGGAACACTCAAAAAAGGTGCTCATGCAGACCTTATTGTGGTTGATCTTGAAGAACCATGGGTTGTTTCGACAGAGAAGCTCTATTCCCGTTCAAAAAATACCCCTTTTGAGAGTGCGCGTTTTCAAGGACGCGTGCTCCAGACCTTTGTGAAAGGGAAAACCGTTTTTAAACTTGATCAACAAACTTAATGAGATTTTTAATGAATGAAGCAGAAATATTTTTTCAGTCCACTCCATGGTTTATTTTCCTCATATCTTATCTCATTGGCTCGATTCCATTTGGTTTTCTTTTTACAAGATTGTCCAAAATTGGTGATATAAGAACAATCGGTTCCGGCAATATTGGAGCAACAAATGTTTTACGAACAGGAAATAAAAAGCTTGCTGCTCTAACACTTCTTTGTGATATGTTGAAAGGAACTATTGTTGTTTTCGTTATAAAGTTTTTTAGTGATCCGCTAGACAATAGTATCCTTGTTTCTCTAGCGGGTTTTTTTGTTTTCTTAGGACATCTTTTCCCCGTATGGCTTAAATTTAAAGGTGGTAAAGGTGTTGCTACCTATCTAGGAGTCTGCTTAGGAATCTATTGGCCTGCAGCAATTATTTTTATTATTGTATGGATAACGATTTTTCTCCTCATGCGTTATTCTTCATTATCTGCACTTGTTGCTGTTACGATCACACCGATATTTGTTTTTTATTTTTCCGCTTCTTATTTCTATTGTATGCTGATTGTGATGAGCGTATTTGTGTTTATAAAACATTCTGCAAATATCAGTAGATTATTAATTGGGGAAGAAAGTAAGATTGGTACGCAACACGGAGATAAATAAAGGAATCCTACTTACTGATCGTCAACGTCTAAGCTGGTTACGGTTATTGCGCAGTGAAAATATTGGAGCTGTTAGTTTTCGCAATCTCATTGATCATTATAAAACAGCAGAAAATGCTCTAGCCGCGTTGCCAGAGCTTAGTAGAAAAGGTGGTGGTTCTGTATCTATTAAAATAGCAAGCTTAGAAGATGCAGAAAAAGAAATACAAAAAGCTAAAAGATTAGGTGTTCGGTTGATCGGTATGGGCGAACCAGATTACCCAGCTTTTCTTAAGGTTACAGAAGCCCCTCCGCCGCTTATTGCTGTCAAAGGTAATGTTTCAATTTTTCAAAAAACTTCTGTTGGAATTATAGGTTCTCGAAATGCTTCAGCTGCTGGAAAAAAGCTTACGGCTCAATTTGCGCGTTTTCTCGGAGAAGCAGACTTTGTAACAATTTCTGGGCTCGCTCGTGGAATTGATAGCGTTGCGCATCAAGCAAGTTTAAAAACAGGAACTGTTGCAGTCATGGCTGGGGGAATTGATCATATCTATCCTCCTGAAAATAAAAGGTTGCATGAAGATATTATCGCCAACGGTGGAGCCATCATCAGCGAAATGCCCATTTCTTGGAAGCCGCGCGCTATCGATTTTCCAAGAAGAAACCGTATTATTGCAGCTCTATCACTTGGTCTCTTGGTTGTAGAGGCAGCCCTGCGCTCAGGATCCCTAATTACCGCACGTCAAGCTGCTGAAATGGGACGGTTAATTTTCGCTATTCCCGGTTCTCCACTTGATCCAAGATCTGTTGGTACAAACAATCTTATCAAGGAGGGAGCTTTACTCACCACACATCCTTCTGACATTATAGAAACACTTACGCCATTAATTTCACCGCTTCCAAATTCCCAACTCAATTTTTTTGAGGAACCACCCTCTTTACAACTTGAAAAGGAGAATTTCAATTTAGCAGATGAAAAAAACAGCAACCCCTCTTTAGCAGGTGATGATGCAGCACGTGCAGCAGTTCTCTCCGCTCTTTCAACAACGCCAATCGATTTAGATACACTCAGTACCCACTCAGGTGTTTCACTTCCAACTCTCTACCTCTTGTTGGTAGAACTCGAGCTTGCTGGAAAGCTTATTCGACACTCTGGTGGTTGTGTGTCATTGTCGAATCTTGATCTTCCCCAAGAGCCTCAGCACTATTAATAATGCTTTGCCCTTCTTTGGCAACCATATCCAAAAGCAATGCTAAAAGCGGACTATGCGCCTGACGCGCCATCTGATTCATTTGTTTTGACATGTCTGTAATATATTGGATAACTTTTAAATGATTTATAAACATAATCCTCTATCCTTGAGCATTTCCCCTCCTACCTCTCAATAGACGTTATCTTAGTATTTCGCCGTATGTTTTTGTAATAACAGTGGAAAATAAATCGTGTAATTCTATATAGGGTGTATTCTAATAATAACAATTATAAGTTGTACAATATTCATGTTTTTTATATGGCTAATATTTTTTTATGTGCTCTTAAGCAATTGTCATTAGCTATTCGCGTAAAAGGCGTTTATAAAAAAATTTTTATTTCAATATTTGGGTAAAATTATGAATATCGTTATCGTTGAATCTCCAGCAAAAGCAAAAACAATTAATAAATATCTTGGGTCTCAATACAAAGTTGTCGCATCATTTGGACATGTTCGTGATTTACCTGCAAAAGATGGTTCTGTTTTACCAGATCAAGATTTTTCTATGAAATGGGATATAGATTCTGCTGCTGCTAAACGTTTAAATGAAATAGCAAAAGCCGTTAAAGAAGCCGATAGCCTTATATTAGCAACAGACCCTGATCGTGAAGGGGAAGCTATTTCTTGGCATATTCTGGATGTTCTTCGTCAAAAAAAAGTTTTAAAAGATAAACCTATCAAAAGAGTTGTCTTCAATGCCATCACCAAAAAATCTGTGCTTGATGCTATGAACAACCCACGTGATATTGATACATCACTTGTAGATGCCTATCTTGCACGTCGCGCTCTTGATTATCTCGTTGGTTTTACACTTTCACCTGTTTTATGGCGAAAACTCCCTGGTGCACGTTCAGCTGGACGCGTTCAATCGGTTGCTTTGCGCATTATTTGTGATCGTGAATCAGAAATAGAACATTTTATCAAAGAAGATTATTGGTCCATTACAACACAGTTAAAAACCCTCCGAAATGATAGTTTCCAAGCAAGATTGACAATGTTCAATCAAAGAAAAATAGGCAAGCTTGATATTCAATCTCAAGAACAAGCAGACCAAATTCGCTTTATGTTGGAGAAAGCCCAATATCATACACTCAGTGTTGAAGCAAAACCTACAAAGAGAAATCCTTTTCCTCCATTTACAACCTCCACACTACAACAAGCAGCTTCTTCAAAATTAGGATTTTCAGCTTCTCGCACTATGCAAATTGCCCAAAAGCTTTATGAAGGCATTGAAATTAATGGTGAAACAGCAGGTCTTATTACTTATATGCGTACCGATGGTGTGCAAATAGCACCAGAAGCTATTGATTCAGCACGAAAAGTTATTCATGAAACTTTCGGTAAAGACTATATTCCTGAAAAACCATGTTTTTATTCAACAAAGGCAAAAAATGCACAGGAAGCACACGAAGCGATCCGCCCAACAGATTTTCAACGCAATCCTAGTCAAGTCCGTAATTTTCTCGATAGCGATCAAGCAAAGCTCTATGAGCTGATATGGAAACGTGCTATTGCCAGCCAAATGCGTTCTGCTGAAATTGAACGTACAACTGTTGAAATTGAAGCACAGCAAGGAGAAAACCGTGCAAATCTACGAGCAACAGGATCTGTTATTCGCTTTGATGGCTTTATTTCCGTCTACACCGATCAACGAGACGAAGAAAATAATGAAGAAAATGAATCAACTCGTTTGCCACAAATAAACACTGGTGAAGCACTTACAAAAGAAAAAGTTGAATCTGTACAACATACCACAGAGCCCCCTTCTCGCTATTCTGAAGCTTCATTAATTAAAAAGCTTGAGGAATTAGGAATTGGTCGTCCTTCAACTTATGCCTCTACATTGGCGACATTGTGTGACCGTGGATATATTGTAATTGATAAACGAAAGCTTATTCCCGATGCTAAGGGCCGTATTGTTACAGCCTTTCTTGAAAATTTTTTTAATCGCTATGTAGAATATGGTTTCACAGCAGATCTTGAAGAAAAGCTGGATCTTATCTCTGATGGAAAACTTTCTTGGAAAGATGTATTGCGAGATTTTTGGGATGGATTTAATGCATCTATTCGCAATATCCAAGAGCTTCGTATAACCAATGTTCTTGATGTTTTAAATGTAACATTAGCACCTCTCGCCTTTCCGGAACGCGAAGATGGAAGTGATGTGCGTTCCTGTCCTCTTTGTAAAAGTGGTCAATTATCATTAAAACTCGGTCGTTATGGTGCTTTTGTTGGCTGTTCCAATTATCCCGAATGTAAATACACACGCCAACTTGGTACAGATATTGGAGAAGAGAATGAAGCTGTACGCAATGATGAACCTGTTATACTTGGTATTGACCCTGAAACAGGAAAAGATATCTCTCTTCGCAATGGCCGGTTTGGTCCCTATATTCAACTTGGTGAAAGCAAAGAAGTTAAGCGTGCAGGACTACCAAAAGAATGGCAGGCAGAAAATATAACCCTTGATAAAGCCTTGGCTTTACTATCCCTTCCCCGTGAAATTGGCATTCATCCTGAAACTGGAAAAACAATTACGGCTACGATTGGACGATATGGTCCTTATCTTAGCCATAACGGAAAATCTGCGCGCCTTCTTCATGCAGATGAAGTTTTTGATATTGGTATCAATCGCGCTGTTACAGTATTGGCAGAACAACAAGAAAACAAAACCAAGCAAAGCAGAACAACACCTGCAGCATTGGCAACATTAGGGGAGCATCCCGAAGGAGGAACCATTACTGTACGCAACGGGCGTTATGGTCCTTATGTCAATTGGGGTAAAATTAATGCAACATTGCCAAAAGATAAAGATCCCATTAGTGTAACACTTCCAGAGGCATTAGAACTTATATCGGCTAAAGTATCGAGTAAAAAAACAACTTCAAAAAGAGCTTCTTCTAAAACAAAAGCAAAAATAAAAGAGACATAAATTTTGGCTAAAGGTGAAAAAAACATAAAATATCTCTCTTCATTCAAGGAGAAAAACTTTCCCAATAAGGAAGAAATCCTTTCCTTTATAAATGAGAATCCTAACCACTCAAGTAAAAGAGAAATCGCCAAAGCTTTTAACTTAAAAGGCGATTCTCGTATTTGGCTTAGAGATATATTACGTGAGTTGAAGGATCAAAATCTTATATCTAAACAGCGCAAAAGAGCAATAAACAAAGGAAAGTTATCTCCTGTTACTTTAGTAAAAATTAGCGGATGTGATAAAGATGGAAGTTTTATTGCACAACCTCTTGAATGGGACGATTCTCCAAAGCCCAATATTGAAATACACTCTTTTCATTACATAAAAGGAAGTAGTATTGGTGTTGGAGATCATATTCTTGTAAAAGTTTTTCGAAATAAAAATTCTGAAAGCTCAAGCCCCCCTTATACGGGACGAATTATTCGTAAAATTGATGTATCTCCCAAAAGTGCATTTGCTGTTGTACGAAAATTGGAAAATAATCAATGGCGCCTTGATCCTATAGACCGCAAAACCAATGAACTCATTGTTGAAATGTCTCCAGAAATGAAGGTTGAAATTGGTGATCTCGTTGAAGTCGAAATTAAAAAAAATACTGGTTACGGATTAAAGAGCGCAAAAATAAAGAATGTTTTAGGGCAGATTAAGAGTGAAAAAACACTCTCAATGATAGCGATTCTTTCGAAAGGAATTCCTTATATTTTTCCTGAAAGTGTTCTTGAGCAAGTCAAACATATCAAAGCTGCCAATATGGATAATCGTGAAGATTGGCGACAATTACCATTTATTACAATTGATCCACCAGATGCAAAAGATCATGATGATGCAGTTTATGCAACCAAGGATGAGGACCCAGAAAATAATGATGGTTGGATTATTATTGTGGCCATTGCAGATGTTTCTTACTATATCAAAACAGGAAGCGCTTTAGATAAAGAAGCATTGAAACGCGGAAATTCTGTTTATTTTCCCGATACCGTTGTGCCAATGTTACCTGAACGCCTTTCTCATGATTTATGTTCTCTGCGTGAAGGGAAAGAAAGACCAGCTTTAGCCGTTCGTATGATTTTTGATGCAAACGGTAATAAACGAAAACATAGTTTTCATCGTATTATGATTTGTGTAAGAGCGAAACTTTCTTATCAAGAAGTACAATTGGCAATTGACGGTAATATAAATAAAAAAACAGCCGCTCTTTTTGAGAGTATTTTGTATCCCTTATGGGAAGCCTATGGATGCCTTAAAGCTGCGCGAAATCGTCGCCAACCACTAGAATTAGAAATAGCTGAAAAAAAGATTATTCTTGATCAAAATGGATGCATAAAAGATGTTGTGAGTGAAACACCGTTAGAAGCACATCGTTTAATTGAAGAGTTTATGATACAAGCCAATATTGCAGCTTCTGAAACATTAAAACAACATCACCAGCCCCTTATTTATCGGACTCATGATAAACCCTCTCTTGCAAAACAAGAAATATTGCGGAATTTTCTTCAAAGTTTAGGGATATCACTCTCTAAAAGTGCTGAATTGACATCAGCACGTCTTAATAGAATTTTAGAAAAAGTCGCTCATACTCAACAACAAGAACTGGTCAATCAAGTTATTTTGCGTTCACAATCACAAGCAGAATACAACCCTAAAAATATCGGCCACTTTGGTTTAAACCTACATAATTACACACATTTTACATCCCCCATCCGTCGTTATGCTGATCTTATTATTCATCGAGCACTCATTAAAGCTCTCAAATTAGGAAATGATCAATTAACAGATACACAAGAACAAAATCTTACAGAAATTGCTACGCAAATTTCTTTATACGAGCGCCGTGCAATGATGGCTGAAAGGGAAACTATTGATCGGCTTGTTGCTCACTATTTAACGAATAAAATTGGCCGTATTTTTACAGGTCGCATTTCCGGAGTTACAAAAGCAGGTCTTTTTATCTCACTTGATAAACTCAATACAGATGGTTTTGTCCATATTTCTACACTTAAAAATGATTATTATCATTTTGATGAAGCACAACATGTTCTTGTAGGACAGCGTAGCCATAAAGGCTATCAGCTCAGTGATGTTGTAGAAGTAAAACTTATAACGGTACAACCTTTTGCTGGCGCTTTATGCTTTGAGCTCTTAACAAAACCTCGTCCAATAAAATTTTCATCAACATCCTACCATAAAAACAAATTAAAAAAACAAAAGCATACTTTTTATGGGAGCAGAAAATATTAATTAAAAACAAAAAACATTTTTATAATTTTTATTGTCTTATTTTTTTGTATTAAAGTATAAAAATTTTTAATAAAAATTTTAAACTTATTGATATCACTACTAAAAATAATATAAATAACAAAGGAATAATATATAATGAATTTATTCTAAGGAAATAGATATAATCTTTAGTATTTATATTATTTTATATATACAATTTTCTTTATCATATAGGAGGACATCTTTTATTATTATATCTATAATAACCATATAAAAATCTTGCAGTTTTTTATACTCAGGAAATGAGAGAAACTGCAAAAGATAGTTTGGGATTCCTTTCATTTCAGCTCATCTTTTCATTGTTTAAATAAACAAAGTACCTTAAGCCATTCTCATGAAAAAAAAAGCTTTTGACTCTCAAAACAATTCTTTGCGTGCAATTATTGCAGCTATTGCAACCATTGGCACTGTTGGAACAGCATTGGCAATGGGAACACAACTTGTTTCTCTTCTTATGGCAGAGAAAGGTATTTCCAATAGTATGATCGGCTATAGTGGAACTGTTGGTGGAATTGCCACAATTGTTGCAGCTATTTTTACGTCTCGAATTGCCTTATGCTTAGGCATCGCTCAAACAATATTGCTTATGATGGCGATAGGATCTTTAAGTTTTTTAGGATTCTATTTTTTTGATCCCATATGGGTTTGGTTTATTTTAAAGTTTATATTACATTTCAGCATGACAGTTATGTTTATCCTATCAGAGTTTTGGATCAACAGTTATGCTCCCCCCAAAAAACGCGGTTTAATTCTTTCTATTTATGCTATTGTCTTAGGATTAGGGTTTGTGATAGGTTTAATGCTGTTAGCGAAAGTGGGAACACAGGGATTTATTCCTTTTGCTGTTGGATATGGCCTTATTATACTTGCTACTATACCAATTCTTGCAGCTTGGAAATTAAGTCCGGAATTTCAAAAAAAACAATATACGTCATTTTTTCGTTATCTTTTTCACGTTCCAAGCGCAATGGTGGCCGTCTTTATTTACGGGGCCATTCAAATGGGCGTATTAACTCTTATAATACCCTTTAGTTTATCCATTGGTTATAATGAGAATGAAGCAGCATACTTTATGGCAACCCTTGCTCTTGGGAATGTGTTCCTCTTAATTCCTATCAGCATTATAAGCGATTATGCCAAAGATCGACGCTACCCGCTGTTAAGTTGTGCTATCTTAGGCTTTGTGGGAACTTTTATAATACCATGGGTTCTTCAATATCCATGGATTCTGATGCTTGATCTGTTCCTTCTTGGTGGTGTATCAGCGAGCCTTTATACAATTAGTCTTGCACATCTAGGGGCACGTCTCAAAGGACAAGAACTTGCTGCTGCCAATTCTGCTTTTATTTTTTGCTATGGAATTGGTATGCTCATCGGGCCGACCTTTATCGGAAAATCCATGGATATCTTTAATCCCTTCGGTTTTTCAATAGCTATGGCTGTTTTTTTCAGTTTATATGTCATTTTTGTATTTGTCCAACTTATGAGAAAATTAATCAGCTCTTGACTTTTTTGAGAACATCCGTAGTGTTACTGGAAAATCTGATGACATCAGAAATAGGTTTTGATAGCAAGATAATATTTTTTCAGTATAAATAGGGTTCTTACATTATGGCTAAAGCAGCAACCATTAAGATCAAGCTTTTATCGACTGCAGATACAGGTTTTTTCTATGTAACAAAGAAAAACAGCCGTACAATGACAGATAAAATGAGCAAGCGTAAATATGATCCAGTTGTAAAAAAACACGTTGAATTTAAAGAAACAAAAATTAAGTAAATAGAATTATCATTGAATTGATAGATTTTATACTCCAAAAGCAATGTGGGGGCATTGCTTCTCAAAGTTATTTTTTTAGGGGTGTTTTTTGTTTCCTTGTTTTAAAAAAATGCTTTATAAATTTGTATGTTTTGTGCGAATTTGGATAAGTTGATTTATTATTTAAGTTGCTTACATATATTCTACATGAGTATTGATTATTGTGCTATCTAACGAGATTTTTTTCATTAAAACGAGACATTGTTTCGTCATATAAATGGAATTTCGGACGAATTATAAGCAATACTAAAATAGAGTGCGTTATAATAATGTTAGCAGTTTCTTGGTTTCATGAAAAAAATTTCTCATTTTAATCTAAGAAGTTTAAAAAAAATTACCGGTTTCAGTATTTTTGTCGCTGCTAGCTTTCTTATCGTTATGTCAATTTATTTTAAGCAAAACCAGCAGTTGCCTCAAAAAGAAAATTTTTCTTCTCAAAACTTTGTTAAAGGAAATACACTAATCATTGATGGTGATTCTATCATGATTTCTTCAATTAGGATTCGACTTGCTGGAATTGATGCTCCTGAACTCCACCAATTTTGTGGAAAAAAGGAGAAACGCTATCCTTGCGGGCTTGAGGCAAAAAAATATTTAGAAAAACTAATAGAAAATCAAACTGTTACATGTCTCTGGCATAAAACAGACCAATACCGTCGTATCCTTGCAACATGTAAAACAAAACAAGTTAGCAATATCAACGCGACGCTTGTACATAATGGTTGGGCTGTAAGTTATTATGAATATCCCAAAGAAGAACAAGAAGCTAGAAGGAAAAAGAAAGGAATATGGGCATCAAGTTTTCAACGACCAAAAGAATGGCGCAAAGCAAATCCTCGCACAGAATAAGAAAAATATTTTTTAATTTCATTAAATAATGAAACGATGTAGCCAAATTATCAAACTTGAAAAAGAGATCTATTCCTGTCGTGTTTGTATCCAACAACCCCATTATTTTCCTCCTCTTCCTCACGAACCAAATCCCGTCGTTTATTTATCCAATACGGCTTCGATTGCAATTGCAGGACAAGCACCGGGATTGCGTGTCCATGAAACTTCTATCCCTTTTAATGATCGCTCTGGCGAAAGGCTGCGTGATTGGCTGGGGGTAACGAAAGAAGAATTTTATAATAGATCTCTTTTTGCTATTGTTCCTATGGGATTTTGTTTTCCAGGTTATGGCAAAAATAAAGCTGATTTACCACCGAGACGTGAATGTCGAGAAATATGGCATGAAAAGATATTTCAAGCGATGCCTCAAATAAAGCTTGTTCTTGCTATTGGCAGTTATGCGCAAAAATGGCATATTACGGAATTAAAACATAAAACTGTTTCAGCAACCGTTAGTGATTGGAGAAATATCCTTTCCATTCCCCAACCTCGAGGCTATAATGTTATGCCTTTACCTCATCCATCATGGCGAAATACTTCTTGGTTACGGAAAAATCCATGGTTTAATGATGAGCTTATTGTATATCTGCGTTGTTTAGTGCGTAAATTTTTATAAATTAAAATATTGAGAAAAAATATGGATCGTCTTGATAGAAAAATTTTACATCTTTTGCAAGAAAATGCAACACTTTCTGTTGCTGATATTGCTAAAAAAGTAGGACTTTCGACCACTCCTTGCTGGCGTAGAATTCAAAAACTTGAAGAAGATGGCGTCATTCAGCGTCGTGTTGCCGTTCTTTCTCCAGAAAAAGTAAATGCGCATGTCACTGTTTTTGTGTCTATTCGCACGAACACACACAGTCATGAATGGTTTAAGCGTTTTTCAAAAATTGTACAAGAATTTCGTGAAGTCATTGAATTTTATCGAATGAGTGGAGATATTGACTATTTATTGCGTGTTGTTGTGCCCAACATTGAAGCTTATGATCTTTTTTATAAAAAATTAATTTCTAAAATTGACATCCGTGATGTCTCATCTTCTTTCGCAATGGAACAGATTAAATATACAACGGAACTTCCACTTAACTATATTAAATTACACGACAAGACGCACGAACAAAACTCTTAAGAGTTTTTTATATCGTCTCATTATCTTTTAGGCATTCAAACTTTCTTGTTTAAAAACCACCATTTGTGCATGTGTTAAAACAGCAGCTTTGACAATACCAGCTGCCATAGCAGCTCCTGTCCCTTCACCAAGACGCATCCCCAAATCCAGAAGTGGTTCTTTGCCAATTTTTTTTAAAAGTTTACGATGAGCTGTCTCAGAAGAAACATGTCCAACAAGGGTATGATCAAGAGCTTTTGGATGCATTTTATAAAGGACCGCTGCAGCTGCTGTTGCCACAAAACCATCTAAAATAACGGGTATTTTTTCTATTCTTGCTGCTAAAATAGCACCAACCATAGCAGCGATTTCACGTCCTCCTAAGCGACGCATTATCTCAAAAGGATCATTTAAATAATCCTTATGCAAAGAAATGGCTGTCTTAACCGCTGCAATTTTACGCTGATAAAAATCATCTTCTGATTCCATACCATTTTCTGTCCATTCTTCCACTTCTCCTCCAAACAATGCTAAGCATAAAGCTGAAGCTATTGTTGTGTTTCCAATTCCCATTTCTCCAATACATAAAAGATCTGTCCCACCCGCAATGGATTCCATTCCAAATGCCATTGTAGCAGCTGCACTCCGCTCATCCATTGCGGCATCCTTCGTAATATTCATTGTTGGATATTCCAATGCTAAATCAAAAATTTTTAATCCAAGATCATAAGCAATACAAATTTGATTGATAGCAGCTCCACCAGATGCAAAATTTTGCACCATCTTTTGTGTCATAGATTGTGGAAATGGTGTAACATTTTCTTCTACTATACCATGGTTTCCAGAAAAAATAGCGACTAAAGGTCGCGTTACGATAGGTTTTTCTGTTCCCCTCCATCCCGCATACCAAACAGCAATATCTCCCAGTTTTCCCAATGTTCCTTGCTCTTTTGTTAAGTTCTTTTGCCGTTTTTTTGCCAAAATTATAGAAAACTCATCAGCAACAGGTAAATTTGTAAGCAAAGCACGAAAATCATCAAATGGACTAGCGGTCATAAGGATACCTTTTAAAATCTACAATGTTTATGAAAATCACGTCATATATACAGGATATGAATAATTTATTGTTTTTTTAACAGTGCTTTAAAAAAGTTAAATATTATGAAAGCAATGATTTCTATATTCTATTTTCTAATCAAATAACGAACATGAAAGATTTAAAATATTATCAATATGTTATTACTATTTTTACATCATGCTCTTAACCTATTTCTCTATTCAATAGGAGCAATCAGCATGTTGTTTAATACATAAATTCTAACACTCCTCCTATAACAAAAGTTATAAACTTTCAAAAACTTATAAAATTGAAAGGATCAAAATTATCGCAAAGAAATCAAAACGCAAAGGATCTCAACTTTAATATATGTTAATTGTCAGGCTGTTATTAAATAAGAGCATAAAAAGCTTCTTTTAAAATAGATATATCTGCATTTGGTTTTGTCGCATCATTTGATAATATTTGCCGCCATCGACGTGCTCCACCCCGCCCATGAAATAAACCAATCATGTGACGCGTCACATGAGAAAGCCGCCCCCCCGATGCAATATGTCGAGCGGCATAATCACACATAACCTCAATAAGATCACTCTCACTCAGATTATTTTGCGCCTCATCATAGAGTTCAAAATCAATATGTTTTAACAAAGCTGGATCATGATAAACTTGGCGACCAAGCATGACAGCATCACAGAACGTTAAGTGTTCTTTGATCTCATCAATTGATTTAATTCCACCATTTATCCCAATGAATTTATGGGGATATTTACGTTTTAATTTATAAACCCTTTCATAATTAAGGGGCGGAATATTGCGATTTTCTTTCGGACTCAATCCTTGTAGCCATGCCTTGCGTGCATGTATCCAAAGTGCATCACATCCAGCATTCCAAACCTGATTAGCCAAAAGATCTAACGCTAACTCTTCGTCTTGTTTATCCACTCCAATCCGACATTTGACAGTTACAGGTATAGTAACCTCTCGTTTCATCGCTTCCACGGCATTTGCCACAATGTCTGAATGTAGCATCAAACAAGCCCCAAAGACACCTGCTTGAACACGATTTGATGGGCAACCGACATTGAGATTTATTTCGTTGTAGCCAAAATCTTCAGCAATTCGTGCAGCTTCTGCTAACTTTTTCGGATCTGCTCCCCCTAATTGTAAGGCAACTGGACGTTCTTTATCGCTAAAAGCCAACAATTGTTCGCGAACACCATGAATGACAGCATCTGCGACCATCATTTCCGTATAAAGAAGTGCTTTTTTCGTTAAAAGACGATAAAAAAACCTGCAATGTCGGTCTGTCCAGTCTAACATTGGTGCTACTGCAAATTTTACAGGCGATGGAAGGTTGTAAAATATCATGAGGGCATTACTCTCATATCCCTATAGCTCTCTCTTTATACATAGAAGTATACATAGAAAAATACTTACTTTTAGTTTATGGAAAGTTTCATTCTCTTATACTATCATGAGTATAATAACAGCCCATTATCTTCAATTGATATAAAAGTTTACTACAATCAATGATGATAAAACACAATATCGCATTTCTTATAGATTAGTGTTCAGGTATATAAACATGAAAAAAGAAGATTTTTACTATAATATAAAAAACTCATTTACAAATTCTTCTTACGCTCATCAAGCCTCTATCCTTACATGATTTAGCACAGCGTTTAAGATAATAAATGATAAACTAGCACATTATACAATTTTTCATGATAGATTTAATTTTCTTTAGATTTTTTTAACTTATTGTGCAAATAAACGCTACAGAAAGTAATTTTATCTTCTCCTTAAGAAAAAACAAAAATCCTTATCTCATACGAATCTGATTATAAATCAGTTTTCTCAATGAGTTATTCTTGGTAATATTCCTGAATTTCACTTTATAAGATAGACAAATTTCATTCTAAATATTCTATCTAATTTTGCCATTTTATGATTCTTGCAAAAAAAACTAAAATTAGGGCATAGACGACTATTGTCTTTATTAATACGTATGACTAACATTCGTATCTTTTGGAGGAAAATATTTTTCCATATTGCAGATAAAATCTGTAGAATGAAATGATCATAAACGTTGTTCAATCTCTTGTTGGCTTTGCATATAAGAAGAAAGAGCATCAACCTCTTGTTCATTAAAGAGGAGACCAAGTTTTGAACGACGCCATAATACATCTTCACATGCTTTAGCCCATTCTTTTTCCATCAACCATTTTACTTCTACTTCATAAAGCCCATGTCCAAAATTTTTTCCTCTATTTGCCTTACCATGTGCAAATATCACCAATGCTTCCGTACCATAGGAGCGTGCAAGTCTGCGATGTGTAAAAGCATCTAAATCTGGCATCAAAAGAGCAATCCTATTTTCGATTATATCTAATTGATTATAGGGAAAGTCACCCCCTGGAAGTACTGTCTTAGCCGTCCATGATACTCCCTTTTTACCAAGCGCTTTTTCAACAAATTGCATCGCATCTTCAGCCAACTTACGATAAGTTGTAATCTTTCCACCATAAAGATTAAGAATCTTTGGTGTTCTTCCTGTTCCCATTTCTTTTAAAACATAATCGCGCGTAATTTCTTGTGCTTTTGAAGCTCCATCATCATAGAGTGGACGAACTCCAGAGTAAGACCAGACAATTGTTTCAGGCAACACTGGTTGTATGAAATATTCACTGGCCGCTGCACAAATGTAATCAATTTCTGTATCAGTAATATGAACGTCAGCCGGATCTCCTTGATAATTACAATCTGTTGTTCCAAGCAAGGTAAACTCTTCTTGATACGGAATAGCAAATATAATACGTCCATCACCATTTTGAAAAATATAAGCACGATCATGAGTATAAAGCTTAGGAACCAAAATATGAGAACCTCTAACAAGTCGTACTGGTGGATGTTCTTTACAGTCTAATATATTTGCCAAAACATGATCAATCCAAGGTCCTGTCATATTCGCAACATAAGAAGCTGTGACACTATATTCTTTGCTACTTAACTTGTCTTGCAGAATGATACGCCATTTATTGTCTTCTTTTTTTAAAGAGAGAACTTCTGTTCGTACTTTTATATCAGCGCCCCATTTTTCTGCATCACGAGCATTGCCAATAACTAAACGCGCATCATCTACTCTTGCATCAGAATATTCAAAACCTCTTTGATATTCTTTCTTCAGGGTAGAGCAAAATTTTTTTGAAAAATTAATCGTTTTACTGCGCCACAATTTCTGATTCCAATTCCCTAAATAATCATAAATAAAAAGTCCAAAACGCAACATCCAAGCAGGGCGCAATTCTTTATGATAAGGAAGAAGAAAACGCAAAGGACGCACAATATGTGGAGCCATACGTAAAATGATCTCGCGTTCTTTCAATGCTTCACGAACAAGTTTAAACTCATAGTGTTCAAGATAACGAAGCCCGCCATGAATAAGCTTTGTTGACACACTTGAGGTCCCAGATGCAAGATCGTTCATTTCAGCCAATCCCACTTTAAATCCGCGTCCTGCTGCATCCCTTGCCAATCCACACCCGTTTATCCCTCCCCCAATGATAAACAGTTCATAATGTGTTGTGGTTTTCATAATTTCACTTTTCATTATTTAAGTTTGTTTCTCAGTACTCAATAAAGCAATAGGAAAAAATAATACAAGTATTCTTCATTGTATTATCAACGTACTTTTTTCCTAAAATAAACACGCACAAAAAGCTTTTGATAGCCTTATACATCAAAACAACATTTGACAAATTTAAGAGAGTTTCTTTATCTTTTACAAAACATAATCCTTGCCAAGCCACGGTTCATCATATGAAATCTTTTTAGAGAAAAATTGATGTTTTTTCTCATTTTTAAATACACACTATAGCCAAATGCTTTATTGCACATAGATAGCGCTTTTCATATAGTTCACTCAATGGCACCCTAGAAAATATGAAGGTATACAGATGACTTATCACTCTCAAAACTCGAAAATAACACTTCTTTCAAAAATTTTAGTCCCAGTTATGTCGAGTATTTTAATCTTTTTACCTTCTTTATCAAACGCAACATCACACTCAAAAACAGAAAATCATTTAAGCTTAGAAAAGCTTAAAACACAACTTTTGGAAGATTCTAGCTTTTTATCTAAGCTTAAAGAAAAAGTGGTACCACATACTGATTCTCATCATATTCAACAAATTGTCAGAGAGTATCTTCTTACTCATCCAGAAATTCTGATTGAAATGCAGCTTATTCTTCAAGATAAGCTGGACAAACAGAATGAATACGAAAACAAAATACAAACTTCTGTCATTCATTTATTAGAAAAAGAAATTTTTCATTCTCCTCATGACGCTGTTTTGGGAAACCCAAATGGTAAAAGAGTGCTTGTCAATTTTTTTGATTACAACTGTGGATATTGTAAAACTTCCTATTCACATATAGAAGACTTGATAAAAGAATATCCAGATTTAAAGGTTATTATCAAGGATTTACCAATTTTAAGCTCTGATTCTATAGCGGCCCATACTGTCGCCTACGCATTTCGGAAACAATTCCCAGAGAAATATCCTCAGTTTCACAAAACGCTCTTAATGTATCAGGGGCGCGCAAATGAAGCTAAAGCTATTAAAGTAGCTGTTTCATTAGGAGCAGATGAAAAAAAACTACATAATGCAATAAAAGATCCCACTCTGCAAAACGCTTTTAAAGAAAATATCCAAATTGCCTCTAAACTTCATATTACGGGAACACCTTCTTACATCATTGGTAATAAAATATTCATTGGCGCAGCTAGGCAAGACATTCTAAAACAAGCGATAGACAATACACGGTGAATACCTGATCAGTTTTAGGAAGAATACTGTAAATGAGGTAATTTTATGCTTTCTCTTTTTTGATAACCGGCTTATAAGTGCAATTTTGCGTAAAGCAGATACGAATTTTAAATTGCACAGCATAATAATTTAAAGGAAATAAAAATCTTTAAAGCCTCAAAAGATGTCATCCCTAATCTAGAGATATTCTGTCATAAAATGAGATAATGACGATCTTCATTGATCAAGGAGTTAGAAATAAAATGGCAATAAAAAAAATGGATTCGGCAAAAACCGCAATTGATACGAAAATTATTCGTGATCTTGCTGAAATTTTGAATGATACAAATTTAACGAACATTGAAGTTGAACAAGGTGAGCTTCGTATTTGTGTCTCACGCCAAAATACCTTCACTTCTTCTGAACAAGCAATCTATGCGCCTGTTTCTACTCCTACTTTTTCTGTAACATCTTCTCCAGTCCCAACAACTGAATCTCCTATACAATCTATCCAAGAAGATAAATCAAAAAACACAATAACCTCTCCAATGGTTGGAACAGCTTATCTTGCACCTTCACCAGGCGCGCAACCTTTTGTAGAAGTAGGACAAAATGTTTCTGAAGGAGAGACATTACTTATTATTGAAGCCATGAAAACAATGAATCAAATTTCATCACCACGCTCAGGCACGGTAACCACTGTTCTTGTCAAAGATGGACAACCTGTTGAATTTGGTGAACCACTTATTATTGTTGAATAAAGCGAGGGGCGACCATGATTCGAAAAATCCTCATTGCTAATCGGGGAGAAATTGCTCTTCGCGTTTTACGTGCATGTAAAGAACTTGGCATAAAAACCGTAGCTGTTCACTCTACCGCTGATGCAGATGCTATGCATGTTCGTCTTGCTGACGAAAGTGTTTGTATTGGCCCTCCTCCTGCTCGCGATTCTTATTTGAGTATTCAGCAAATTATTGCTGCTTGCGAAATTACAGGAGCTGATGCTGTTCATCCAGGTTATGGCTTTCTTTCTGAAAATGCAAAATTTGCAGATGTTCTAGAAGCCCATGATATTACATTCATCGGTCCAACAGCTACTCATATCCGAATCATGGGCGATAAAATCGAAGCAAAGAAAACGGCCCAAAAACTTGGTATTCCTGTAGTTCCAGGTTCAGATGGAGCAGTCACTGAAGAATCAGATGCTTTACGCACTGCTCGTGAAATTGGTTATCCAGTTATTATCAAAGCTTCTGCCGGTGGTGGTGGACGTGGTATGAAAGTCGTTCATTCTGAACAAGAATTTTCTATAGCTCTCAAAACAACACGTTCAGAAGCGAAAGCTGCTTTTGGTGATGACGCTGTTTATATAGAGAAATATTTAGAAAAACCCCGTCATATTGAAATTCAAGTCATAGGTGATGGTGCGGGAAATGCTATTCATTTAGGAGAACGCGATTGTTCACTTCAACGACGGCATCAAAAAGTATGGGAAGAAGCTACGTCACCTGCACTTAATGAAACTGAACGGAAAAAAATTGGCAGTATTGTTGCAAATGCCTGTGCCCAACTTGGATATCGTGGAGCTGGTACTATTGAGTTTCTTTATGAAAATGGCGAATTTTATTTTATTGAAATGAATACGCGTTTACAAGTGGAACATCCTGTAACTGAAGCTATTACAGGTATAGATTTAGTCCATGAACAAATCCATATTGCATCAGGCTGCAAGCTTTCAGTGACACAAGATGATGTCTGTTTTTCTGGTCATGCCATTGAATGCCGTATTAATGCAGAAGATCCTATTAACTTTACGCCATCACCTGGAACTATTACACATTTTCATACACCTGGAGGTTTAGGGATTCGTGTTGATTCTGGCGCTTATTCAGGTTACCGTATCCCTCCTTATTATGATAGCATGATTGGCAAGCTGATTGTTCATGGACGTACCCGTTTAGAATGTATGATGCGTTTACGGCGTGCTTTAGACGAATTTGTCGTGGATGGGATAAAAACTACACTACCTCTTTTTCGCGATCTTATTAATAATCAAGATATTGCTGATGGTAATTATAATATTCACTGGCTAGAAAAATACCTTGCTCATCAATCAAAGTCTTCAGATTCGTAATTCGATAGCAAAATGGTGAATTCTTATAAAAGATTCTATAAGATATCAATATAAGGATAACTCCAGCCTTGCTGTAAAAAGTGGTAAAAGAGGAAATAAGTTGGTTATTTTTTATTTGTTATATAGTTTTCTTTTAATATGTACAAAATTTGATAATTTTCTGTTTTCCTTTTTGTGAGTTTGTGCTAACTCCTACATGGTTACGCCCTTATAGCTCAGTTGGTAGAGCACCTGATTTGTAATCAGGGGGTCGGGAGTTCGAGTCTCTCTGGGGGCACCATTTTATTTCTTAAACATATTGAAATATATAGATTTTTTCTTTAAACAGCTGTTTTCAGACCACCTTTTAGACCACCCTTTACGGTTTATATAATTTTACCTAATTTGTTTTTATTTGCTCCTTATTTTTCTTTGGAGTGAAGGCTAAGATCTCTTTTTTTCTCCATCTCACTGCTCTCCCTAGCTTATATGGCTCCGGAAACACCCCCTGAAGCACCCAATTGCGAATCGTTGTTGTGGATACACTAAAAAGCTGTGCACACTCACGTGTCGTTACATATCTATCTCCATCATCAAATATCATCTCATTACCTTTCTCTTTTTTATATTAATTAAATGGGCGGGGGTGCTGGGAGGAGAGAGCACCCCCATAGGTTTAAGCAGCTTTTGCCAAAATCTTTTGCATCTCTTGTTCTATTTCCCCTAAAAAGATTTCGACCGCTTTATTAATCTCTTCAATGTGTTTCTCATCACGGAGGACGCGTTTGACTTTCATTCTCAAACCAGTAGATTTGCCTACAAAATTTGGATTATAGCTCATGAAATCACACCATTTGCGTCCAGTGCATGCCATTTGGAATTGCATTTGTGCGTGATATTCTGGTTTAATTTCGTCATACATAAAAAAACGAAGATGAGTCGTTGATTGTGGACATTTGACTTCGATTAAACCGTCCTCTCCAAT